>NZ_JBUDXA010000009.1:0-171493 GCF_054956755.1 Rufibacter sp. JT3400010
TGCACGCCTCATGCACTAGACGTTGACGGTAATACCTAAACCAAACTTTCTCCATTTTGGACACAACTAACCGTAATATGGAAACATTCAGTTTTTAGCATTTGCTCAATTTTGCATTATAAACACATTAAAACTAGTAGAAAATGCAAAGAGTAAGTTTTAAGAACAGTACGTGGAATGTAGCAGGACATTTACATTTTCCCAATGATTTTGATAACACACAAAAATATCCTGCCATTGTTTGTGTGCATCCCGGAAGCAGTGTGAAAGAACAAACCGCAGGCTTGTATGCTGCTCAGTTCGCCAAAAGTGGATTTATAGCTTTAGCCTTTGATGCCTCTTTTCAAGGTGAAAGTGGGGGAGAGCCAAGATTTTTGGAAGACCCTGCCACCCGGGTTGAAGACATTCGTTGCGCAGTAGATTTTCTAACCACCCTGGCGTATGTAGACAATGACCGTATTGGGGCCATGGGCGTTTGTGCTGGTGGTGGCTATGCCGCTAATGCTTCTATTTCGGAGAAAAGAATCAAAGCGGTAGCAACCGTAGCTGGAACTAATGCAAGTAGGGCTTTCAGAGAGTCCAATCCTATGGAAACGCTCAAAGCTGTCGCGCAACAACGTACTGCCGAAGCCAACGGTGCTGAAAAACTCATCAATAATTGGATACCTAATTCTGCTGAAGAAGTCAGACAGGCAGGTATAGTAGAAACCGATTTGTTAGAAGCTATTGACTATTACAGAACACCCCGCGGAGAACATTCAAATTCCTGCAACAAACTGCTTTTCACAAGTATGTCCAACCTCATAATGTTTGATGCTTTCCATCTAGCAGAATATTTTCTTGTGCAACCATTATTGGTGATTGTTGGCGATAAAGTTGGTGGTTTTGGCTCCTATAGAGATGGTTTTGATTTATATAACAAGGCTGCCTCTACCAATAAGAAAATCCATGTCATAAAGAATGCAAGTCATTATGATTTATACGACCATCCTGAAGCAACCAAACAAGCATTGGAGCAATTGATTCCTTTTTTTCGGGAAAATCTATAAATCATTCAGAATGGCAACTGTAAAAAAAAGTTGACTATATCGGCTTTCATTTATTATGCACATAATCCTAAAGGTTTCAGGTGTCATTTTGCTTGTAACAGGCTTTCTCCTGGCAATCAACCCTAATTTATTTGACAAAACGTTGTTATCTACTGATGCTTATCAGATGATAGAAAAAAGAGCAAAATGGGGAGTAATCATTGGTATGGGGATTTTTTTGTTATTTCATAGCAATTGGACATCGTGGGGCTTAATAGCAACGGTGTTATTAACAACATTAACGCTTGGTGTAGTTATAGCAAGATTAATGGGCTTTGCATTTGATGGATTCTTCACCAAACAATTAGCGTGGTTGCTGATAGAGTTGGGCGCTCTATTTGTTTTTGGATTTCTGTATTATAAACAAAAAGTATAATGCAAAAGAAGTGATATTTCTTTTAAAGACATACAGGCAATATGCAGCTTATAAATTCCTTGTCTGAGTTTCATAGACTATTATCTATTCCTCTACCAATGCATCCGTTGATAAGCGTGGTGCAGATTTCTGAACTGCATGCGGTAAACTCTGATGTATGGAAAAAATTTGCCACAAATTTTTATACCATATCTCTGAAAAAAAACATTCAGTCCAGAATAAAATACGGTCAAAATTATTATGATTTTGACTGCGGCACCATGACCTTTATAGCTCCTAAACAAGTTCAGTCTGTTGAAGTTGGTAAAACTACTGATTTTAATGAAACGGCAGGAACAGGTTATGCCCTAATGTTTCATCCTGATTTTTTAGAAAGACATCCATTAGCCGGAAACATCAAAAATTACAGTTTCTTTTCATATTCAGTAAACGAAGCTTTGCATCTTTCTGATAAGGAAGAAAAAAATGTGATTGCTATTTTTAAGAAAATTGAAGAAGAGTATCAATCTATAGACCATCATACACAGGGTGTTATTCTTGCACAGATAGATTTATTACTCAAGTACTGCAACCGCTTCTATGAAAGGCAATTCATTACCAGAAAGGTTGTCAACAATGACTTGCTGACAAAAGCCGAACGCCTTGTTAATGAATATTTCACTAATGAAAAGGGTTTGCAAAAAGGTATACTTACTGTAGGCTGCTTGGCGAGTCAACTCAATTTATCTTCCAATTATTTAAGTGATATGTTGCGCTCGCTTACAGGGCAAAGTGCTCAACAATACATACATGAAAAATTAATTGAAAAAGCAAAAGAATATTTGACTACAACACAACTATCCATTTCAGAAATTGCCTATTATTTAGGTTTTGAACGCCCACAATCGTTCAACAAACTTTTTAAAAATAAGACTGAAATGTCGCCTTTGAAATTTAGGCAATCGTTTAACTAAAAAAGTACTTCCGTCAAGAAGGGCTTTGTGAAATGACAGGTGAGGGCTTCAGATGGAACTTTTGTACTCTACTAGATAAGCGGTACTTCAATTAGAAGTCATGTCGAAAATCCGCCACTTCATAAAACCCTAAAATGTAAGGAATATCAACAAAACTAATTTAACAGAAAATAGCCCTAAAGCAGAAGCGGCGCTGATTTCAAAATCAGCGCCGCTTCTGCTTTGGAACTTATCTGTAGTCTACTTTTCTGCTACCAACTCATTAATGGTTTTATTGAACTCCTGCACGAATTCGTCATAATATTTGCCAGTGCCGGGGCCAGAGAAGCCGGTGTGGATCTTGCGGACTTTGCCTTGTTTGTCAATGAAGATAGTGGTGGGGAAGGACAGCACGTGGTTCAACGCCGGGAGTGATTGGGCCACCAGTTCTTTGTCTTTGGTACCGCCAATCAATAAGGTGTAAGGCACGTTGAGGCGGTCACGCATCTTCTCAATGCGGGCTTTGGCTTTGTCAAACTCAGGGCTTACTTCATAACCTAAGCCCACTACTTCTACACCGCGGCCTTTGTTTTTCTCGTACCAAGGGGCCAGGAACTTGGTCTCATCCATGCAGTTGGGGCACCAGGACCCGAAGATCTGGGCCACCACCACTTTGCCTTTGAACTGCGGGTCAGAGAGCGAAACTTTCTTGCCATTCAGATCAGGGAAACTGAAGTCCAGGCGGTCATAGCCCGGTTTCAGGTAGGTGAGGGTTTCGGCGGAAGCCAGTTGGAAGTTGGGGTTGCGCTTGGCGGTCCAGGTCTCGTGGCCCGTCTGCCCGGCGTAAAAATCGCCCGCTAAAGTGCCGTCTTGCTGGCCAGTGGCGCTGAACAGGTAAGCGTGGGCACCATCAAAGGCAGAAAGCTTCAGGTTATTTCCGTTTACTTCGCCTTGCAGGTAGCGGTAGTCGCCGGTGGTAGTCAGGAAGGTGCCGGTCAAAGCGTTTCCTTTCTGCACGAATTCGCCAATGGCGGGATAGGTATCACCAGTCTTAGTATCTTTGAAAGACACTTCCCACTTGCCAGAAACATCCAGGGTTGGTTTGGCTGGGTTTTCAGAAAAGCGGGCGGTTTTCCCTTTCTGGGCGGTAAAAGGCAAACTGTAAGGCTGGGCTTGGTCTTTCCGCTCCCAGCGGCCAGAAAGCTTGTCTCCGTCTACTTTGGCAATGAGGGCTGCGTCAAAAATGTGCATCTGCAGGCGTACACTGTCCTGAGAATGAGAAATTTCATTAATCAAAATTTTCTCATCTCCGTTAATAAGGTGGGCAACCTGTTTTCCGTCCTGTTCAGAAACGGTAAAGTTGAACGGCATCTCCTGGCCACTTACCTCAATGATACCACGCCAGGAGCCCTCGCTCAACCCGTCTGAAGAGGCTGAGGAACAGGACTGAAAGCCCAAAGACGCTGAAAACAAGGCTAAAATGGAATATCTGGAAAGCGAAATCTTGTTCATGCTGCGAAAATACGGCACTCCCTTGAATTTGCAGCATAGCCAGCCTAAAACCTTTGCAGAAGGGGGCATTTTAAAGCTTGTGTAAAAGTGTTTTGTTTGCGACTTTTGTGCGCGACGTTAGTAGCACATTGAACCTAAATAATACAAAGCAGATCTATGGCATTTGATGTAGACATGATCAAGGCAGTGTACGCGAATCTGGGCGACCGGATTGCCGCGGCACGTACGGCAGTAGGCCGGCCTTTAACTCAAACAGAGAAAATTCTTTACGCTCACTTATATAATGGTTCCGCTACGGAGGCGTATGAGCGGGGTAAGTCTTACGTTGACTTCGCGCCAGACCGCGTTGCCATGCAGGATGCCACGGCGCAGATGGCGTTGTTACAGTTTATGCAGGCCGGTCGCCCCACGGTTGCCGTTCCTTCATCCGTACACTGTGACCACTTGATTCAGGCCCGCGTGGGTGCTGACCAGGATTTGGCCGAAGCCTATTCAGAAAACAAAGAGGTCTATGATTTCCTGGCCTCTGTCTCCAATAAATATGGTATCGGGTTCTGGAAGCCGGGTGCGGGTATCATCCACACCGTGGTATTTGAGAACTATGCCTTCCCGGGCGGAATGATGATCGGGACCGACTCCCACACGCCTAACGCAGGTGGTTTAGGTATGATCGCCATTGGCGTGGGCGGTGCCGATGCCGTAGACGTAATGGCCGGTATGGCCTGGGAATTGAAATTCCCGCGCGTGATTGGCGTGAAACTGACCGGTAAACTGAACGGTTGGACTGCTCCTAAAGACATTATCCTGAAAGTGGCTGGTATCTTAACCGTTAAAGGTGGTACTGGTGCTATTGTGGAATACTTTGGCGAAGGAGCTGCTAACATCTCTTGCTCCGGCAAATCTACCATCTGTAACATGGGGGCCGAAATTGGAGCTACCACTTCGGTTTTCGCCTATGATGAAACCATGGCCGATTACCTGAGAGGTACTGAGCGTGGTGAGATTGCTGAACTGGCCAGCCAGGTAGCAGAGCACCTGCGTGCCGATGAAGAGGTGTATGCCAACCCGGAAGCTTTCTACGATCAATTAATTGAAATCAACCTGAGCGAGTTAGAGCCGCACGTGAACGGACCGTTCACACCAGATGCTGCCTGGCCAATTTCCCAGTTTGCCGCTGCTGTGCGTGAGCACAACTGGCCAGCTAAACTGGAAGTAGGTTTGATTGGTTCTTGCACCAACTCCTCTTATGAAGACCTTACCCGCGCTGCTTCGGTGGCAAGACAAGCGGTAGAAAAAGGCTTAGTAGCAAATGCAGAATACACCATTACCCCAGGATCTGAGGTGGTGCGTTACACGGCTGAGCGTGATGGTATCTTAGGTACCTTCGCGGAGATTGGTGGCGTGGTACTAGCCAATGCTTGCGGTCCGTGCATCGGGCAGTGGGCGCGTCACACAGATGACCCTAAACGCAAAAACTCTATCATCACCTCGTTCAACCGTAACTTCGCAAAACGGAACGACGGGAACCCGAACACCCACGCGTTTGTGGCCTCACCAGAGATTGTAACCGCGTTCGCAATTGCCGGTGATTTAACGTTCAACCCGTTAACGGATACGCTTACCAATAAAAACGGCGAGCAGGTGAAGTTGGATGAGCCAACGGGTATTCAGTTCCCGGTAAATGGTTTTGCCGTGGAAGATGCTGGTTATGTGGCCCCAGCCGCCGACCCAAGCCAGGTAGAAGTAGTGGTAAGCCCAACCTCAGACCGTTTGCAATTACTGGAGCCGTTTGAGCCATGGAGCGGACAAGACCTGACTGGTCTTCGTCTGTTAATTAAGGCCCAAGGGAAATGTACTACTGACCATATCTCTATGGCTGGTCCGTGGTTGAAATACCGTGGTCACCTGGACAACATCTCCAACAACATGCTCATTGGCGCTATCAACGCGTTCAACGGTGAGGCCAACAGCGTGAAAAACCTGCTGGTACAAGGCGAAGGCTATGACGAAGTTCCGAAAGTAGCCCGTACCTACAAAGCAGCTGGTATTGGTTCTGTAGTGGTAGGTGATGAGAACTACGGAGAAGGTTCTTCCCGTGAGCACGCGGCTATGGAGCCTCGTCACCTAGGCGTGAAAGTGGTACTGGTGAAATCCTTCGCCCGTATCCACGAAACCAACTTGAAGAAGCAAGGTATGCTGGCGTTAACCTTCGCCAACAAGGAAGACTACGACAAAATTGAGGAGTCAGATGTAATTGACGTGTTGGGCTTGACTTCTTTCGCGCCGGGTGTTCCATTGCAGGTAAGATTAACCCACAAAGACGGTTCTACTTACACTTTTGAAGTAAACCACACCTACAACCAAGGTCAGATTGAGTGGTTCAAAGCAGGAGCCGCCCTTAACTTGATTCGTTTGCAACAACAGGGACAAACTGTTTAAGCAGAATCTAAATCCATAAAACAGAAGAGGCGACCTTTTAGGCCGCCTCTTCTGCTTTATGGAAATCTGTTGAATGTTCTGGAAGCTTTATAGAACATTCCCTCGCTCGCCTCTGGCGAGTGTGAGCTACCTGCGGCGTCCCGCCGCTAAGTATAATCAATAATTATCAAGTATCGGCCAGAGGCCGTAGGTAGCTCACACTCGCCAGAGGCGAGCGAGGGAATGTATTTGGCCTGTTTTAGCTAAAACAGGCCAAATACATTCTTATTTGTTTAACAAAAGTTTCTGCGTAATTACCCCTTCTGTAGAAACAAACCGGAGGTAATAAATGCCGGAGGACAGATGGGAGAAGTTGAAATGGAGCTTGTCCTTTTTCTGGTAGCTTCCCTGCGGGGTTACTCTGCCTCTGCTGTCCACTAATTGCACGTTCACGGTGCTTTGCTGCAACGTGGAAGGCAATGTAACTGTTACTTGCCCATAAGTGGGGTTAGGGAACACAGAAATGCCGTTTGTGGCAATAAGACCTGAGGATGAAGTAACGTTTCCGTTTTTAAGTCTGTATTTCTGAAGGGCGGCGCTGGCATTCCTTTTCAGTTCTGCTCTGGTACTTCCAGCCACAATAGCAAAAGCGACGGTGTCTGTCTGGGTAGGGGCCAGCTTTTTGATGGCAGACGAGATCATGAAGAACACATCTTTGCCTTCCTCAAAACCTGCCCGTTCGCGCTGAACGCCACCCGAAAGTGCCTGGAACTTTTCCTGCGTAGAAAAGCCGTCGGCCAGGTTGATGTTTCCTTCTCCGCCAGAATTATCTAAAGCATAGAAGCTTGGGGTTCCTCGGGTTAAGAGCTGTATTCCGGCCCAAATGGTGGTGTCTGTCAGGTGCCGGGTAATGCCTAACCGTAAGTCATTGTCCCACTCGGCCACATTTTTGGCGGAAGAGATAATGTCCCAATCGGCGAACATGCCGGCATGAGCCGCTGCAATGGTGTCTGTGGTTCGGTTGGTGAGAAGGTATTCCAGTACCACAAAGTCACGATTGGGCGCCTCGGCCCAGGCATACACGTTTTGCTGTATTTTCAGACTTTTGGTTTTTGTAGCGGTGAGTGAATCTTCCATGACACTGGAACCATAAAAATCCGCCAGCGGCGAATTCTGTCTGCGCTTAAGGGTCACCACCGAGTAAAAATCATGGTCGGTGGTTCCTTTTTCGTTTCTGATGTTGTCAGAGACCAGCGAAGGGGAGTAGCCAATTAACAAGCCACCTTCGGCCAATAGAGGATCACTTTCTTTGTAGACCACCCCGTTGCCCTGGCTGTAGTCCAGACCATTGTACCCTATATTTCCCGTGCTCATAACAGAGGCTACCAGATTATTCACGTCAGTAGTGAGGAAGTCTGGGTTCAGAACCAATCTGATATATTGGAAATCGGTGTAAGAACCACTGGTGAACCCCAGACGTAAGGTTACCTGCGTATTGGCGGGTGTGTTTTCGGCTATTTTGAACCTGAAAGGGCTGGCTTGGTTTGTGGTACTGGCCAGCGTGCCTATACTGGGAATGTTATGGCTTGCTTGTACTAGCTGTATGTATTGGCTGGGAGTGGTAATGCTGACATTCAGTCCCGAAACGGGGCTCAGGTAGTTTTTAAAACTTCCGTAAAGGCTTATCTCTGCCCCGGGTACTAATTCAGCAGCATTGAGAATGTTCCAGGAAGTAAGCCGAACAGAAATAGGGGCAGTTTCTGTTAATGCCCGGTAAAGGTTCATTCGGCCTTTCCCCAGCTTTTCCAGGTAAGCCGCATTGCCGGGTAAGGCATAGATGTCATCTGCGGTGGCGCGCAGACGTTCCATAATCTGGAGGGCGTTGAGTGAGGGAAAATGGCTGCGGAGTAAGGCGGCGGCCCCGGCTACCTGCGGAGAAGCATACGAAGAACCACCACCGCTCGCGTAACTGGCATCGTGTGCGTTGGAGGTGGAATAAATATCTGTGCCTTGTACTCCCAGGTCTACGTTGTAGCTGTAGGTGTTGGCCCATCCTTTTACATCGTTTCCATCTAATGCGGCCACTGAGAGCACGTTTTGGTAAGTAGCTGGGTAGAAGTCCAGTTCCTCATTGGTGTTACCTGCGGCTGCTACAATGACGACATCTTTGTTTATAACGGCGTAATTGATGACGTCCTGCTCAAAGGCTGAGGGGAAACTGGCCCCGCCCCAGGACAAGTTGATGACTTTGCAGCCATGATCGGCGGCGTAGACAATGGCCTCGTAACCTCTGAAGGCACCATTCGCGGAAGAGGAGAAAACCTTAATGGGAAGAAACTTGGCATTATACCCCACGCCTGCAATGCCCAGACTATTGTTGGCTTGGGCTGAAGCAATGCCGGTCACATGCGTACCGTGTCCGTTGGCATCTGCAGTCGGGTCATTGTCTTCATCGGCTAGGTCCCAGCCTCTGAAATTGTCTTTAAAACCATCTCCGTCATTGTCTACGCCATCAATAGGGTCGGCGTAGTTGTACTTCAGATTGTTCTTGAGGTCTTCATGGGTTAAACGTACGCCAGTATCCAGAATACCAATAACCACGGTAGTGTCTCCTTTGGTGACATCCCAGGCCCTAAACGCATTGATCTTTTTCAAGTAGTTCTGTCCGCCCGCCACGGAGTCTGCCTGCGGGTCATTGGGCACATGCAAGGGCTCATGCCGATACAGCGGTTCTACGTATTCTACCAGCCCCGTACCCAATAACTGCTTTTTAACCTGCGCAAACGACTGATTAGTGTTGAAACGCAGTTCATAGATCAAGGAGAGATCCACGCTGTTCTTTCTAGAAGTTCTGGCCTGCGCGGCAGAGGCCGAAGGAAATTTCTGTTGCACCTTTCCAGAAGCCACGCGTTGTACCACCTGTTGCACCGCAGATGCCCCGGCGCTCTTGTTCAACGCAGAAGATGCCGTAGGTTTTAACTTAAAGACAAGTGTAAAAGGCTCCGTTTTAGGCATGTTCTGCGCCCACACTGATGAACCTGAAGTACCCCAGCCCAGAAGCAGCACCAGGGAAAGTACATTATATAAATATTTCATTTAGCTGAAGGTATAAGTCTTGTCAGAGGCTGAGGTTTGTTTTTGTAGAAATCTGAAGGTTTCCCTGCGCTAAGGTAACTTGGTAGGAGCTATCTTCCGTACGCACTATAGTAAAATTAGTATATCCTATTTTTTTGAATTTATTCGTCTATAACTACTTTGTTATTGGATTATTAGTTTGTTTCTGCGTTAAGCACCTGTAACCCCTCATAAGAGGTGTTAAGTAAGTGGCATGAAGGCTCTAGGCCTGTACTTCTATTCTCAAAAGTAGCTATAGTTATTGCTTTGTTATTGGTTATAAAGTAATTGTAATTGTAAAGAATTTAACGACATTATGTAAGATGAGCAATATGCAAAAGCTTTTTCTGCTATCTAGATACGAAGATAGAGACATTCTACTTTAAAAACTTATAATTTTTGGGCAGAGAAGTAGTAATGATGTAAAGTGTTGGAATTATTATAATTGTACTATGGTGAGGTGAGGCTTTTCTCTAAGCGTGATTTTTCAGGTACAACTCACGCGGGCTACTAAAGAATAACACTAGTTCAGCCAATTCCTTTGAGAGGGGCATTTTAACATTGGTGAGATGAGCGCAATCTGCTGCCTATGTGGTGGTTGATAATTACAGTTTATGTTTTTTATGATGAACGATTGAAGGAAAAGGGTTAGGTTTGCATAAAATTTCAAATCCCGATTGAAAACAATAGACGGAAGGGTGGATGTTGGCCGTGCCAAAAGCCGATGACCACTTTCAAAGTTTATTTTCATGTATCACCAAAAAATGAAGAAATACCAGAGCGTCTTCTTAATTGACGATGATGAGATTCACAATTTCCTGTGTGAAAGTGTGATCAGGAGCCAGCAGTTCTCCCAAAAAGTGAACAGCTATTTGTGGGCAGAAGAAGCGTTAGATGCCTTAAGCAGCCTTGTAAAAGATTCTCCGCAGGATTTTCCAGAAATTATCTTTCTGGATATCAACATGCCGGGCATGGATGGTTGGGAATTTATTGAAGAGTACAAGAAGTTACCCGCTGAGCTTACTCAAAAATGTCTGCTGTTTGTGCTGTCTTCAGCCGTAGACAAAAATGATATCACCCACGCCCGTAACCTTTCAGAGGTGAATGATTTCTTTTCAAAACCCCTGACCTCAGATATTCTCCAAATCATATCTGAGCAGTACAGCACCATTTAACTGTACTAAGTTGGTACATTTAAAATGAAAGTGGAGGCATGACGAAAGGTTGTGCCTCCACTTTCATTTTAAATGTAGTAGAACTATCTCAATCCAATATCTTACCTGTAGGCTGCTTTTAGGGCTGGTTTCAGAAAAACAGCTCAGAAAAGATTTTGTCCGTTTGGCTGGCTACCCGCCAATTCTATTCATTTAAAGGGCCGTGTATTACTGCATGACAGAACATCAGCGTGAGCAAGAGCTGCTTCTAAGGTCATTTTCCAAAAACAGGCTAAAAACGGTTGTCTTCTCTGGTGAGAAAATAGGCAAACTGGTAGCGTATTAGAATAACTTCTTTATACCATCGGTGAGGTCGTCTAAACCGCGCTTGATGTCTTGCCAGGTGCTGTCCGTTGCAGTAGAGGTGTCACTCAGTTTCTGGGCGATGAGGGCACGTTTGGCTTCCAGAGCGGCTATGTGCTCATGGTACGTGTTCTGGGAATCGGCGGTTGTGGCGTGCGCGCGACCCTGCAATACCTTTATTTTGGCGTCTAACTCGTCTAAACTTTTGCGTATCTCTTTCTCATTCAGGTGTTCGGGCGCCCGCATGTTCTCTGGTTTCAGGTTATAAGTATCCATGATGGTCTGGGTTAGATGTATGCTTTGCTCTTTAAGTACTTTGGTGAGCCAAAAATGTTCCGCCTGTAGCTGATTGAACGTACGCAGAAAGCCTCAAACGCGCTCTGCGTATCCATTGCGGGGGGCTTCTGCGTAAGAAGGGGGGAATAAACCGATTCTACTTCCTGATGCCATACGTATTCTCCTCCTTGCGCGCGCTTTCCAGAAACCTGCTTTACGTGCTTTTGCTGCTACTTTGGGGCTGGGCCACACAGGTTCAGGCGCAGTTCCGTCCGCATGAGCAACTAGGGGAGTTGTTCAAAGAAGTGCAGCAAGCCCCCGTTTTCCCCGACTCCAAAACGTTCCCGGATTGCAGACCGCTGGCTGCGCCGGAAGAGATTATATGGGCTTATCAGCAGGAAAAAAGCAAAGCAGGGTTTGATTTAAAGGCCTTCGTGCTACGTTATTTTGAGTTGCCGGTGCAGCCCGCCACCGAGTTCAAATCCAATGCGACCCTTTCTGTAGAGCAACACATTACCCGTTTATGGCCGGTGCTTACCCGTGAACCTAAGCCGGAACAAAGCTCCCTTATTCCTTTACCCCACGCGTATGTGGTGCCCGGAGGGCGATTCAGGGAGATTTATTATTGGGACAGCTATTTCACCATGCTGGGGCTGCAGGAAAGCAATCAGACGCCCCTCATCCAAAGCATGGTAGAAAATTTTACGCATCTCATCACTACCATCGGGCATATACCAAACGGGAACCGAAGCTATTACGTGAGCAGGTCCCAACCTCCCTTCTACGCCTTGATGCTGCGGGTACTGGCTCAGGAGAAAGGACCGGAGATTTTAAAGACGTACGCGCCCGCCCTTCAGAAAGAGTATGACTTCTGGATGCAGGGGCAGGAAACGCTGACCGCCGCGCAACCAACTCACCGAAGAGTAGTGAGAATGCCCGATGGAAGTTTCCTGAACCGCTACTGGGATGATGACCCTTCGCCCCGACCAGAGGCATACAAAGAAGATGTGGAAGTCGCCCGCCAATCTGGCCGGAACCCAGAGGAGGTGTACCGGGATATCAGGGCGGCGGCGGAGTCTGGCTGGGATTTCAGCAGTCGCTGGTTTCTGGACCAGAAATCGTTGCAGACCATCAGAACCACGCAGCTGATTCCCATAGACCTGAACGCCTTGCTGTACCACATGGAAATCACGCTGGCAGACATGGCTAAGTTGCAGAAAAACAAACCACAGGAGAAAATGTACAGGCAGAAGGCCAAGCAACGGAAAAAAGCATTGCTTGCCTACTGCTGGAACCGGCAAGAACAGTTTTTCTTTGATTATGACTTTGTCCGGCAGAAAACAACTGATATTCCTACGTTGGCGGCCGCTACGCCGCTTTTCTTTGGCATGGCCACCAACGCTCAGGCCAAAGCGGTAGGGCAAAAGCTAGAACATGATTTTATGAAGCAAGGGGGACTGGTCACCACGTTGAATACAACCGGCCAGCAATGGGATGCGCCCAATGGCTGGGCTCCCTTGCAGTGGATGAGCATTCAGGGACTTCGGGCCTATAAACAGCATTCCTTGGCAGACACCATTGCGTCGCGCTGGATAAAACAGAACACCCAGGTCTTTCAGCTAACCGGCAAACTGACCGAGAAATACAATGTAGAAAAACCGGGCGCAGAAGGTGGAGGCGGAGAATACCCCAACCAAGACGGTTTTGGCTGGACCAACGGTGTTTTGCTGAAGCTACTCATACAACAGAAGAAAGCAGGAAATAAATAGTTGTTGAGTAACACTGCCGCTTTCTGCCTGTTTTGAGGAAAACAGGCAGAAAACAGGTGGGTATTTCCTCACAGCTTTAAAATCAACTGTCGAGAGAATGCCGTTATGTGGCTTAAGTTGGTTTGAGTCTCAGGATATGCTGGTCAGCACCAGTTTATTGGGTATTCCAGTAAATAAGCTTTCAAAAACGAAAGACAAGAAACCGATTACATCTCTTGTGTTCCCAAGGCACTTTGTTACAAATCCTCTTTGTATCTCGTGTAATCCAAATAGAAAGATGTTGTTAGTCAGGGCTTACAAAGCAAAGATATTCTATCAACTTACCAAGGCCAAAGTTTTTTACCGGGTTAAGATTGCTTAGTCAATTAACTGTTTTTAGAATGTTTCTAAATTCTTGGCAGGCTTATACGTATTTATTCATTGGTTTGCCTTTAATTTACATCCTGAAGTCACTACCTGAAATCGATTGCAAGTGAAGAGAGTCAAATCAATTTTGTTGATAGAAGATGATGAGATAACCAACTTCCTAAACCAGACGGTGATTGAGGAGACCGGTATTGCGGAGGAAATTGTGGTGACCTTCAATGGCTTGGAGGGATTAACTTACCTGCAGAGCCTGAGTAGCCCCCAGGATTTCCCAGATTTAATCTTGCTGGACATCAACATGCCTGTATTAGACGGCTTTTCTTTTCTGGAGGAGTACTATAAACTTCCCATGGCTGAAAGCGCTTCTACTAAGATTGTGGTCTTGTCTACTTCGTCTACTTCTTCAGACATGAACCAAATGAAGTCGTTGGGAATTACCACCTGTTTGCTAAAACCCCTAAGTGAAGTAGATTTCAGAAAAGTAGTGGCAGAACTCTAGCATTTTCATCTAGGAAAACCAATCCAAATTCTTTTCGGCTATGCCGGTTTCCCTATCTGCCAAGAACTTCCGGCAAGTCCTGCCAAATAGCATTCCTTAGAACTAAGGAGTGATTTGCTATAAATCACCTTTCCAACTTGCCAACGGGTACAGGTACGTAGAGTCCTGCTATTCAAAATTTCTTTTTCAAAATTTTAAGTTACAGTATTCAGCCTAGGTATTTATGACATAGCTCTGCTTTGGTTGTAGGTAGTTTAATTGGGTTATTATGGTAAGTATTTGTATTGTTATGTTTTTGATGTATTAATAGCTCGGGTTTAGCTTAAGTGTTTATGGAAAAAGTTATAAAATAAATCCTTTGGTACCTGTATTATTTAGTTAGAACAAGTTTTTAAAGCACTTATTCAGTTAGTTATGATTTATGCTGTTAAAATTGTATAATTATGGATTGCTATCAGATATATTATATTAGTACTATTATTGAAATAAAAACACGTAACTTGCATCGTTGAAAATTACGAGATAGAAGAGGTGAGTTATAAACAGGTTGATACAACAGACGAGCAATGGAACGGGAGAATCATAACCAGCATCTCCGGTATTTCCGCTGACCTTCTTTGTGCCATTGATGAAGACGGAAAGATTATCTACGTAAGTACTTCCTTTGAAGAGGTATTAGGCTACCCCAAAGAAGAACTTCTGCAAAAAAGTTACCTCAACTTAGTCGCCCCCCAGGACATTGTCAGAACGATGGAAGTGGTGCAGAGCGCCCTTCAGGGAACACCTTCCAGTAAATTCCTGAACCATTGCCTTCACTTGAATGGGACGGAAATTCCCTTATCTTGGTCGTTGGTTTGGTCTGTGAAAGACAAAGTGCTCTACTGCCAGGGCAAAGACGCGTCTGATCTGGAAACAGCCCAACAGAAACTGCTGGAGAAAGATGAATGGCACAACATGGTAGTGAAGCACGGTTCAGACATGATTGGGCTGCTCAATGAAGCCGGTGAATACATTCATGTGGAAGGAGCCGTCACCAAACTGTTAGACTACCAGCCAGACCAGTTAATGGGATGTCATGTACTGAATTTCATCCACCCAGATGATATTCATTTAGTCACAGAAGCTTTAGAGAATATTGCCTCAAGTGAGCTAATCAGGGTGCCTCATTTCAGGTTCAAAGCCTTCAACGGAGAATGGAGATGGATTGACACCATTGTTAGTAACCAGTTGAAGAACCCGGCTGTCAAAGCCATTGTGGTGAGTTCCAGAGACATTACAAAAAGCAAGCTGTTTACCCTGCAACTGGAAGAAAGCGAGCGGCGTTTCCGGTCATTGTTTGATAATAACCCAGACTTTGTCATCTATGAAGACAGGGAAGGGAACATTTTGGATGCAAATCCTAAGTTTCTCTCTTTCATAGGTCTTCCAAAACACGAGGTGGTGGCGAAACAACTCTGTGAATTGTTGCCGCCTGAAGCCCATGATTCATGTAAATCAAATCTGGAGAAAGCCTTTGAGGGCGAAATTGTCTCTTACGATCTGGAGATTGGTTCGGAAGATAACAAGGCGTTGTGCCTTCATATTACCAAGATTCCTTTGATTGTGAAGGAACAAGTCATTGGGGTGCACTCCATTGTGAAAGATGTCACAGAGGTAAACGTAGCCCAATCCACCATCAAGAAACAAGCAGAAACCCTCAATACCATCTTTGAGAGCATTACAGATGCTTTCTTCATGCTGGGGGCAGACTGGCGTTTCAAACTGGTGAACGGTGAGTTTGAGCGCGTACTCCAGTTAGATAGACAGCATTGTATTGGGAAAACCATTTGGGAAGTGTTTCCTGAGCTGATCAACGGAAACTTCTACCACTACTACAAAAAAGCCTTGGGCACCGGACAAGCCGTTAAGTTTGAGTCTTATCTGGAAGAGTCCAACATCTGGCTGGAAGTAAAAGCTTTCCCGTCAGAAGAAGGCCTTTCGGTATATTTCTCAGACATTACAGAGGCAGTCATTGCCAAACAGGAGCGAGAAAAACTTTCCTTAGTAGCCAGTAGAATCTCTAATGGGGTAATCATTACAGACCCAACGGGTAGAATTGAATGGGTCAATAATGCATTTACCCGCAATACGGGCTATGTATTGGAGGAAGTACAAGGTCAGCCGATAGAAAGCTTCTTTGATGGACTTGAAACCGATTTAGAGAAGGGAAAAGAGATTGGGGAGAAGCTGAAACGAGGTATTCCTTTTAACGTTTTAGTGCTGAATTACCGAAAATCGGGCGAAAAGGTGTGGATCTCTATGGACTTCACGCCAATTTATAACGAAGAGGAAGAAATTACCCAGCATATTGTCATCCAGAAAGACGTCACTTTCCGGAAAGAGGCCGAAGAACGCCAACAGGAAATGACCCGAGACTTGTTCCGGCAGAACCGCGATCTCCAGCAGTTTACCTACATTGTGTCGCATAACCTGCGCGCCCCGGTGGCCAACGCCATGGGCCTCGCCGATTTCCTGACCAAGTTAGACAAACATTCAGAAATGTATGATACCTCGCTGGCCCACCTGAAGACAAGCGTCTTTAAACTGGATACCGTGCTGCGGGACCTTAACCTTATTCTTTCGCTCAGAGACCAGCAGGATATCTCAGAAAGAGAAGTATTCGGCTTAGCCGATGTGTTTGAACAAGTCCGTCAGAATTTTCTGGAGTCCTTGTCGCAACACAACGGTGAGGTGTTGGTAGCCATAGATCCTGCCATTAAACTGAACACCAACCGGGCCTATATCTACAGCATTTTCTACAACTTGCTTTCCAACGCTATCAAGTACCGGTCAGATACCAGGCGGCTACAAGTAAAGTTGCAGAGCGTTGTCTGTCCTGAAGGTGGTTTACGCATAGAGTTCTCAGACAACGGTTCTGGTTTTGACATGCTCAAAGCCGGCGGCAATGTCTTCAAACTATACAAGCGCTTCCACCCTAATAAGAAGGGAAGAGGCATAGGTTTGTTTCTGGTGAAAACCCACGTAGAGACCTTGGGTGGGAGCATTGAAATGAACAGCAAGTTGAATGAAGGCACGCAGGTAATCATCTTGCTGCCGAACGAAGTCTTCACGGGTGAAAGGCACTAGCCTACTTTACACGTCCGTTTACTAGCTTATTTCCAGAAAACAGCTAGTAAACGGACGTATCTCCTAATATCAGCACCACATACATGGGGAGCATTCGCTTGTAATTACTGATACAAGCCGTATCTGTGGTTAGATGGAATGGCGCTGAAGACACTGTCAACTTCTGCTCCTTCATAACAAAATTTAGAAAAGTGTAGTACTATAGGGAGTGCTCAGGAAATTACCTTTCTTCTGATAGCTGAAACTCAGTTTAGGAAGAAGGTGAACTGAGTAAAATATTTTCTTTCCACTTAAATATTAGTACTATGAAATTCAAAGGTTTACTACAATTCGTTGTGGTGGCAATTTTGGGCCAGTTCTTATTTTCCTGTAGTTCAGCAGAGTATTACAGGTTCACCTCGGCCAAGCCAGAAACGTATCAGAGAGCAGTAGCGAAAACAGAGGCAGTGAATGCTTCGCAGGAAAGTGCCCCTGCTGCCCCTGTGCAAACGGTAACGCTTGCCGAAGCGAGTCCAATGCCTGCTCCAGCCGCAGAACCTACGTTGGAAGCCTCTACCAAAGCCCCGCAACCGGTTCTATTTGAAACAAAGAAAGCCTCTGAAAATAAGGCTATTAAAGCAGTAGCTCCAGAACTGACTAAGACTGAAAGTATGCTGCTGGAGACTGCCAAAAACCGCCTTGCGTCTATGAGCAAGGCAGAGAAGAAAGAGTTTAAGAAAGAAGTGAAAGAAGCCCTTAGAGGAACTAATGATGCCACCGAAGTAGTGGAGATAATTTTGGCTATTCTAATCCCACCCTTGGCTGTATTCCTGCACGAAGGTTTAGGCAGTAGGTTCTGGATCAGCCTTTTGCTAACCATTCTGTTCTTCCTTCCTGGGGTTATTTATGCACTCTTGGTAGTGACAGATACCATTTAAATCAGAGAATATTCTCTATAAGATAACAGAAGGGCCCTGGCAATATAGTCAGGGCCTTTCTGTTATGTTGGTTTTAATTATTGGAAATGTTTTGTGAGAGGTAGGAACTTACATCATCTTGAGCCAATTCTCGGCTGAGGTCTTTTCCTCGAAGTTAAAAATCATGATGCCATTGATGTTGTGCTTGAGGGTTTCTTTGGTGGAAAGTTGGCTGTAAAGTTCAGGAGAGAGCACCCACGCAAAATACTTTACCCCGGCTTTGTGCAGGGCCGGAAACCAGATTCTGGCTCCCCATTCTGCGGCTCCAGACCAATTGCCAGAGGCATTGGTGTTGTCATTGAAAACCTTGGTGGATCTGGTGCTCACTACATGCTTGAGCAACCTATTACAACCATCCTTCACTGTTTCCTCGGTCTGCGGACCCGTCCAGTCAGCATATAGGATATCGGAAATTACGTCCAGGTGAATGCTGATATGGGGCTCTTGCAGTAAAGTACGTTTGTGCATTTCTATAGGTAAAGATCAGAATGCCTCATTCAGCCACGCCAAAGCAGAAGGACGATCAGCAAAATTTAACATCTGGTAATGAATGTCTAGCGTATGCTGGATTTTTATTCGGTTTTCGGCTGTTTTTGTTTCCATTTTCAAGTCAGAAGATTCAATTCTGGCTACTTTCTGGAGGCGGGTGGTCTTTAACTCGCTGGCTATCTTGAGCATAAGGGTGGCATTTTCTTCGTCAGAAATGGTGCTGGTAGCTTTGCTTCCATCCACCAGCAGTTTTTTTACATCATAGTTTCTGACGGTCTCCACCAATATCTCAAAACCCTGTTTCGCCTCTGACAACACCTCAGGCGCAAGATCTGGCCAGGTCATCTCCAGAATATCTGTGGCTGGGTCATACTCAAGTTGAAGCAATGTGTTCTGGTAGAGTAGCATGTAAGTCAGGTGTGAATAAAAGTCCTGGGTAATTCAAATATAGGATTTTGCTCTGTAAGCGCAATTTCAACTAAATCATGACGAAAGCTTATTTACTGATTTCCCGCCATTGTTGGTGATAACACCAACAATGGCAAAATAGAAAACTAAGGCAGAACCCTCGCTCGCGTCCCGCGAGTGTGAGCTACCTCCGGCGTCCCGCCGATTTGTACAGACATAGAAGCGGCCAGAGGCCGCGTGTAGCTCACACTCGCGGGACGCGAGCGAGGGTAAGTGAAGACACGTACCCGCTCAAAATGAACTTTCGTTTTAACTAGTTTCAAGAAATCATCCCTAAAACTGCGGCAATTGATTAAGCGACCTGAGTTTTGGGGCTGATTCCTCAAAAATGCCCTAAAAACAGCAGCCCTTCCGGAAGAAACCAGAAGGGCTGTTACTTTAGTGAAAACGATGGTAATTAATTGAGCAGAATCGGCTTGCCAAAGCCCAGTTGGTCCAGCTTGTTTAACTGCGTAGCAGCATCACCTACAATCAGGTAATACATCTTGTTCGGGTTCACGTACTGCTGGGCCAGCGCTTTGATTCGGTCTAACGTCATTTCCTGCACCAGTGCCTCGCGGCGTTTGGCGTAATCATAGGGTAGACCGTACGTGCTGATGTTATTGAGCATACCCAGTTTGGCGCCCATAGTTTCAAAGGCGCGGGCGTTGCTCTTGATCAGGAAGCCTTTGGTCACGTCCAGATCCTGCGCCGAGTACGTGGGGCCGTAATTCTGCAGAATTTGCTTGATCAGGTCAGTTGATTCAAACGTAACGTTAGACCTTACGCCGCTTTGGATCACAAACGGACCCGCCAGGTTGGAGCCCGAGAAAGAAGACCCGATGCCGTAGGTATAGCCTTTGCCTTCCCGCAATTGCTGCGTCAGTTGCGACGCAAAACCGCCACCGCCCAGAATGTAGTTCATCACCTGCGCCGGATAGTAATCTGGATGCGTCACCGGCAAGGCCAAATACCCAAACCGCAATACCGACTGTTTGGCGCCCGGCACATCATAGAAATACACCTTAGAAGCCGCAGGAGCCGATGGGGTAGGGTATTGCGGTATCTTCACGTCTTTGGCTTTCCAGTTCTGGTTTAAGCCCGCCAAGGAGTTTGTCACTTCCTGCTGTTCTACCGCGCCCACCACCTGGAATGCCGCCACAGAGGGAGACAGGTTGGCGGCGTAGTAGTTTTTAAGGTCTTCTAGGGAAATCGCCTTCAAAGAAGCCTCAGTGCCCAGAATGTTGCGTGATAAAATGTGGTCTTTGCCGTAAAGCAGTTTCCGGAAGTTATTATCTGCAATGGAATTGGGATTAGCTTTCTGCTGCTTGATCTGGCTTTCTACCTGTTGTTTCACCAGCTTGAATTCCTGCTCATCCCAGCGCGGCTCCAGTAAGATCTCCTGCACCAAGGCCATGGTAGGCACGTAATTACGCGCTAACGTACGGCCACTGATGGTAAAGCTTTCCTCGCCCGCGTTGATACTGATGGCGGCACCCAAGGCTTCAATGGCTTCTTCCAGTTGCTCAGTGGTTTTGTTTTTGGTGCCTTTGAGCAGAAGTTCAGAAAGGAGGTTAGAAACGCCCACTTTAGAAGAGTCTTCCAGCAGCAAGCCACCGTTCATGCGCAGGTTGAACTGCACCAACGGCACTTCGCGGTCTACAATGCCCAGCGTTTTCAGGCCGTTTTCCAGTTTGTTTTCCCAAACGTTGGGTACTTTGGTTTCAGGGGCTTTGCCGTAAGGCGGTTCTTTGGTGCGGTCAAAGCTGGACGGCGTGCGCGGATAATCGGCTTTAGTCGTGGCATCAAATTTCTCCTCAGCGCCTTCCACAATTTTCTCTTCCACCACGCTGGCTTTTTGGGAGCCCTTGAGCACCAGATTGGTTTGGCCTTTCGGGACGAAGCTGGTGACTACGTACGGTTTGCCTTTGAGGTACTGCTGGTACACCCGCATCACGTCTTCGCGGGTAACCGCCAACATGTTCTCAATGTCTTTGCTGATAAACCCCGGGTCACCGGCGAAAATCTGGTATTGGGCCAACTGGAAACCTTTGCCCTGCACACTAGACAAGCCGTTGTAAAAACTCACTTCCTGCGAGGTCTTGATGCGGTTCAGGTCATCGTCTGAGAAGCCTTCTTTCTCAAACTTCTGGAAAGCTTCCTCCACGGCCGCATGGATGTTATTGAGGTCTACTTTTTCATAGCCTCTGATGCTGAGCATGAACTGTCCGGCCAACTCTGAGCTGTTCTGGTACATGTTCACGCGTCCGGCCAATTGCTTTTCGTCAACAATCAGTTTATTGAAAGGAGCCTTTTTCCCGTCAGAAAGCAAGGTGGCCAGGGTTCTGAGGGCGTATGAATCTTTGTGGTAGGTGTACACGCTGGGCCAGGCCATGGTCAGTTCAGGCAGGCGCGCGAAGTTGTCTTCGTGGTACAGTTTTTTGGTTTGGGAAAGTACCACTGGCTTTTTCTCCAGGGCAGGAATGTTCTCGCCTTTCTTAATTTCCCCGAAGTACTTCTGTACCCACGCTTTGGCCTGACCGGGCTCAAAGTCGCCGGAAACCACCAAGGTCACGTTGTTTGGCACGTACCAGCGGCGGTAGAACTCCTTCACGTCTGCCAGCGTGGCGTTCTGCAAATCTTCCAGTGAGCCTATGACTTGCCAATGGTACGGGTGGTCTTTGGGGTATAGGTTCTGGTCAATCACGTACGAGGTGTTACCGTAAGGAGCGTTGTCATAGCTCTGGCGTTTCTCATTTTTTACTACTTGCTTTTCCTTGGCCAATACTTGCTCGGTCACGGTATTGATGAAGAAGCCAAGTTTATCCGCCTCGGCCCAAATCATTTTTTCCAGGGCGTCATTGGGAACGGTTTGGTAATAGTTGGTTCGGTCGCGGCTAGTGGAACCGTTAGCTCCTGAACCACCAATACGCGCACTCATTTTGTCCAGGCCGCCTTTGCCCAGGTTCTCAGATTCCAGGAATAAAAGGTGCTCAAATAAGTGGGCAAAACCGGTTCGGCCTTCTTTCTCGCGGGCAGAACCCACGTGACTGGTAAGCGCTACAGCCACTACCGGGTCAGACTTGTCTACGTGGAAGACCACGGTCAATCCGTTGTCCAGCGTAAACTTTTCATAGTCTACTTTAAAGTCCTGTTTTGCGGTTTTGGATTTGCCTAGCCGCTGACAAGACATGAGTACTGCCAAAAAGAGCAGGCAGTAGGACATCTTTTTTAAAAATCTCATTCGTTCGTTTTGGGTTTGAATCTGGTAAGCAATTAGTAAGAGAAAAGGCGAAATAATTACAGCCCAGGCTTTCTAAATTCTCTTACAAAGGTAGCATAGCTAGAAGAAAATATATGGTGTAATGAATTCTAAGTAGGTGGAAGGAAGAGTATGAGTATATGTTTTAAAGCAGTTTATTGAAATCCAGCCTCAAAATGGAGAGGAACAAAGGCAACTAATTCAGGCGGTTTGCAGAAAGGCAGTGCCATTTGCTAGAATAATCCTTATTTTCAGAAGTTTTTTGGCTACATGAAGGCCAAAGTCACACTCAATTCCTTTTCCCAAGCCTAACAAACAAACAGCTATGCTGAAGATTTACAAAACTCTAGGCTGGGCAGCGCTGGTGGTTTTTACCCACTCCGCCTGTACCAGTTCTAAGGTTGCCCAAAAAAGCGCAAGCCCTACAGAGGCAGCGGCCAGGCCCAAAGGCCCAGACACTGGCATCAGGAGTTATAGTCAGGTCATCACCAAAGATGCCAAATCTGACAAAGGACTCTTCACCATCCACAAAGTAGGCGAAAAGTATTTCTATGAAATCCCAGACTCGCTGTTGCAGCGAGATATGCTATGGATCAGTAGAATTGCGGACCTGCCCGCGGGTTTAGGCGGTGGGTACGTGAACGCGGGTTCCTCTGCGAACGAGCAGATGGTGGAGTGGCAGAAAATAGACAACAAACTCCTGCTTAGAACAAAATCCTACGGGGCCGTGGCCGCCGACTCTTTGCCCATCAGCCTTTCAGTGAAAGCCAACAATTATCAGCCTACGTTGTACGCGTTTGATATTGCCGCTTTAAGCCGAGACTCCAGCGGGTATGTCATTGACGTGACCAAGTTCTTGCTGAGCGATGTGAAAGCGTTCAGTGGCCTTACCGCCAACATGCGCCGCGATTACAAAGTGACCCGTTTAGATGAGTCCCGCAGCTTCATAGCCAGCGCCAAGAGCTTTCCTATGAACCTGGAGGTACGGCAGGAATTAACCTATGACGCCGCCGAGCCACCTTCCAACTCGGCCACGGGTTCCATTAGCATGGTCATGAACCAGTCTTTGGTGTTGTTGCCCAAAGTACCCATGCAAGCCCGTATTGATGACTACCGTGTGGGATATTTCAACATTCGGCAGATTGACTATGGCTCTGAGGCCTTGAAAGCCGATGTAAAAACCTACATCAGACGCTGGCGCCTGGAGCCGAAAGACGTGGAAGCCTACAAAAGGGGAGAGTTGGTAGAGCCGGTAAAGCCCATTGTCTACTACCTTGACCCCGCTACACCCACTAAATTACGCCCTTACATCAAAGCAGGGGTGGAGCAATGGCAGAAAGCGTTTGAAACGGCAGGTTTTAAAAATGCCATCCTCGCCAAAGACCCGCCTACCCCGCAGGAAGACCCAGATTTCAACCCAGAAGATGCCCGTTACTCTGTAATCCGTTACGTAGCTAGCACTACCCGTAACGCCGTAGGGCCAAGTGTATCAGACCCGCGCTCCGGCGAAATTATTGAAAGTGATATCATCTGGTACCATAACCACCTGCGGTCTTACCGTAACCGGTATTTGCTGGAAACGGGTGCCGCCAACCCTAGTGCCCGTACCCTGGAAACCCCCATGGAAGACCTAGGCGAAATGATGCTGGAAGTGATTACCCATGAGATTGGCCATGCGCTGGGCCTTCCGCATAACATGATGGCCAGCTCTGCCTACCCCACAGATTCCTTGCGGTCTGGGGCCTTTACCCAGAAGTACGGCATTGCCGCTACCATTATGGATTATGCGCGCTATAATTATGTAGCCCAGCCCGGCGATAAGAACGTGCGGTTTGTGCGCCAGTTAGGTCCGTATGACCACTACGCCATCAACTGGGGCTACCGCTATTTACCGGATGCGAAAACGCCTGAGCAGGAAGTGCCTACCTTGTCTAAGTGGATCAATGAAAAATCGGGGAACCCTATCTACCAGTTCGGGAGTGGCAGTGGCGGACATGATCCTTACAGCCAAACTGAGGGCATTGGCCGGGATGTGGTGAAAGCCAGCACCTACGGTCTTGCGAACCTGAAGAAAGTGGCACCGCAACTCTATAACTGGACGGCCGCCAAAACCAACGACTATGAAGATTTAGCCGAACTGTACGAGGAGCTTTTAGGCGTGTGGAGCCGCTACATAGGGCACGTAGCCACCAACGTGGGCGGCGTGCACGAGAATCGGCTGAAGCCGAACCAAAAAGGATACATCTATACGCCGGTAAGCAGCAAAGAACAGGCGGCCTCGGTTAATTGGATGTTGACCCACGCGTTTACGTCTCCGGCGTGGTTGCACCAGACCAAAATCAGTAGAAATATTGATCCGGCCAACCATGTAGAAAGTATCAGGAGGTTGCAAACAAGTCATTTAGATAATTTGCTTTCTCCGGCCCGTTTGGCCCGCCTCATGGAGAATGAGGCAAACAAAGTGAATTACACGGCCTTGGACATGGTGCGGCAACTTCAACGCGGCATCTGGAGCGAGGCTTACACCGGCCAGCCCATTGACATTTACCGTCGTAATCTGCAAAAAGCCTACTTAGACCGGGTAAACTTCCTGCTGAACGTAAACCCTGCTCCACAACCACAGACTGGTCAGGGAGAAGGAGGGCCCTCCAGACCACAGGTGAATGTGAGCCAGTCAGACATCCGCTCAGTCGTAAGAGGAGAGTTGGTGAAGCTGCAGAAGCAACTAAAAAGTGCTTCCGGTAGAAATACCAATGATTTGACCAAATATCATCTGCAGGATGCATTAGTCAGGATTGACAACATTTTATATCCGAATAAATAACTGGCGTTCCGCAGAAGACCTCACCCCCAGTCCCGCTAATAAGTTTCGGGGCTGCTTTGCGGAAAAGGAACCGAATATGTAAAAACCTGTGAAGTCTCCCAGACCTCACAGGTTTAGAATTAACTGGCGCGAGTCTCCAGATTTGTGACTAAGGATGAAGCGAGTCTCCCGACTCGCCGGGAACCCCCGGCAGTTTGCGAGACAACAGTTCAAACTGCAACAAAAACGCCCCTCTACTAGAGGGGCGTTTTTGTTGCAGTTTGGATAAAAGAGGTGAAAAGCAGTTTGAAAATAAAATCCCTCGCTCGCGTCCCGCGAGTGTGAGCTACTCTCGGCCTCTGGCCGCTTCTCTGGCTACTTTTCTTTTAATGTTTACTTAGCGGCGGGACGCCGCAGGTAGCTCACACTCGCGGGACGCGAGCGAGGGATTTGATATTTAAAGAGCTACTTAATTTTTAACTGCGGCAACACCTTCTCCCCGAAGAACTCTATGTACTGCTCTTGCGCCAGATTCACATTATGCAAGTGGAAATGCGTGAAACCAAGTTCCTGGTCCTTTGCCAGCCAGTCAATATGTTCCTGAGCACTGTCAGAGATTCTGACCGCATCGTCCAGTTCATCTGGTTTTACCATGCTGCCGGCGGCATCAAACCCTTTCACGGTGGGAATGTCTGAGAGCAGGGCAGAAGGAAATACGTTGTTCTTCCATTGCTCGTGCGTGCCTTGCCTCGCCTTCTCTTTGGTAGTGTCATAAGACAACTGTACCTTCAAGTGCATAGGTTTACCTTCGCCCCCACCTCTGTGGAAAGCCTCTACAATTTCTTTTAATACCTTAGGTGGCTGATTGATGGTAATCATGCCATCAGCCCAACTGCCCACCCATTCAGCGGTTTCAGGAGTAATGGCTGCGCCGAAGACCGGAGGGATGTAGTCTGGGCGGGTGTAAAGCTTGGCGTGTTCCACTTCCACCAAGCCTTTGTGGGAAACGGTTTCGCCCCGCCAGAGCGCCCGCATAATGTCTACGCACAGCTTGAGGCGGTCATTCCGTTCCTGTTTGCCGGGCCACTTCTGGCCGGTAATACGCTCGTTCAGGAACTGCCCGCTACCCGCCGCTATAAAGAACCGGTTAGGGAACATCTCGCACAACGTAGCCACTTTCTGCGCCGCAATAGCCGGATGGTACCGCTGCCCCGGCGCGGAGACCACCCCGAAGGGCAGGGAAGTAGCTTGCATAGCAGCACCCAGCCAACTCCAGGCATATCCGCTCTCGCCCTGGTTTTCGCTCCAGGGATAAAAATGGTCAGAGGAAAGCGCATTCCCGAAACCTGCCTGCTCTGCTTTCTGCACCAGGGCTAACAGATGACTGGGTTTAAATTGCTCATGCGAGCAATGGTAGCCAAAAGAGATATCTTTCTGTGGCATGAGGTTGTTTCTTAGAGGTGAGAAGGGTACCAAATCTCAGGGTATAGGTGTTAAAATCTGTAGAAGCCGAACCAATAGTGTACAGCTTCACTAAATTTCAGTAACACCCCATGTACGGGCAGGTACTAGAGTAGTTATACTCGTTTTAGCTCTCTTTTCCAGAAATATGCCTTGAAACGAATATTGGGAATCGGCCTTAAAAGCGGAAAATGTAACAGAACCTCTCTAGTAAAGAAGGTGTGCTGATTGAAAAGACGTTTCTGTAGAGACGCAATACCTTACGTCTGACTGGCACGAGCGTTCCATAAGGCAAGACGCAGGGCATTGCTTCTCTCTATTTTTCTGTATTCTTTCTTTACAGTTCTCCGTTTCAAAGCTGTTTTCCTGAAAGGAGACCTAAAACAGATGCTTAGCAACGCACGTCAACGATGACTTTCACGGGGCAACTTCCTCTGCCAGGAGCAAGCTTATTCCGGGTCCTGGTCTAAATCTTTGATTTCCTTTTTGTAGGCGGCTGGTAAAATAATGGACTTAAGAAACCAATCTAGTTTCAGGAACCTGCTTGCTTTGTAGCCGTGCAGGAGAGGAGTAATCAAAGACGTATTCCGGAAACCCAGCAGTTCTTTCACGCGGTCCGGGACTACCAGCACCTGGGCTTCCAGTAGTAAACGGTACCTGAGTTTGCCTAAATGTTTCTGGTACTGCTGAAACAAATCCTGCGTGTAGTGGCTCATGACGAGGTCTTGCTGCAGATGTTGCTCCCGCATGAACAGCCAATCTGGGTAGGTGAGGGGCAGCCCCGTTAAGCCCATTCGGTGGCCTACGCGGTAAAACACCTCAAAAACCTCGGCTTTCTCTGCCGTGGTAAGTTTCCGTTCCAGCACTTCAAAAGACCTGATGGAGTAGTCAATGAGCATAAACAAGACGTCGCGGTACGCCCAATCTGGAATGGTGGTCCCACGTTTGGATTCCACCACCGCGTGGATGCTGGCCATTCTATCAATGGTCTTGTGGGCCTGCTCTAAAGGGGAGAAAACAATCTGTCGGGCATAGGCGACGGTAGAGAAAAGCCGCCCCAGCGGATCGGCAGGCAGCCGACCGGTAAAGTAGAGCCAATCCACGGCTTTGTTCAGGGCAAACTCCGCAGAAGAACCCGCGAAAATGAAGAGGATGGTATCGCCTTTTCCCCAAATTTCCCGAACCACAGATCCCTTCCGGACAAAATACTGCATTGCTTCTTTCTTTAAAGTAAGAGTACGGTGTGGCACCGCCTTAGATTTCCGCTCATTTACAGAAAACGAGGAAGAAACGCTGAAGATACTTCTTTTCCTTCGCCAAGAACCAGTTCTGCAGCCTAAAACCTCTAGAATCGAAATAATACCCAATACAAAACTTAGTTGAAGTCCGTAAATTTGGAGGAAGAAATGACAATACCTGAGCCACTTCAGCCTCATCTCAATACCTATCCTGTTTTGGAGCAAAATACCCTTTCCGTAAAGCCCTCTTTTGACGTTTGTGTCCTGCTGCCGTGCTATAATAATCTGGAAGGGTTGAAAACCTCTTTGGAGAGCATTTCTTATCGTGCTGGCGGACTTGCTGTAGTGGTAGTGGATGACGGGAGCCGAATTCCGGTAGAGGCTGAGGTGCTGTCAGGAACGGCAAGTATTCCCTGTAAGGTCTATGTGGTACGACTGGAAAAAAACCGGGGCATCACCGAGGCCCTGAATATCGGCTTGCAATGGATCATGGCCAATTTGGCGGTGCCATACATTGCCCGGTTAGATGCCGGCGACACCTGCAAAGAAGGTCGGTTTTACCAGCAGGTAGCGTTTCTGAACCAAAACCCCGAGGTTGGTTTGCTGGGAAGTTGGTGCGTTTTCCAGAATCCTTCCACCGGTTTCCAGTACACCTATACCACGCCCACGCAGCATGATGCCATTCTAACGGAGATGTACTCCCGAAATGTATTCATCCATCCTACGGTTATGTTCAGGATTGATCTACTTGGTGTGGTTGGGCTGTATCCTGAAGACTTTCCTTATGTAGAAGATTATGCGCTCTTTTTCAAAATGCTACACAAAACCAAAGGAGCCATTCTGGACAACGTTTTAGTTACCTGTGAGATCAACCCCAAAGGCATTTCTATCTCTAATCGGCAAAATCAGTTAAAAGGCAGGCAAAAGGTCGTGTCACAATTCGGGATCAATGCTTTTAGAAAACTTTTGGGCATTTGTAAGTTGTATGCGCTCAGGCTTATACCCTACAAAATAATCCTGCAGCTTAAAAACAAGTGACCCAAAGTGCTGGAAGCGGGTAACTCTTATTTTCTTAAGGTGCTTTTGTTTATGATGGGGCTAAGAGAAAGTGATAAGATAAGTTTGTAATTGCCTTGTTTTATATAATATTCATAAAATTATATTTATATATAGTTTCTAAAGGCTTTGATGGAAAATGTCACTTAGGAAATAAAATAATGTTTTAGGTAGTGTTGAGTAGGGGTAAAGGGTGTTTCAACCATCATCTAAAAGATAGATAATCTAAATTCCAGTCTGTAAAAACTTATAAATGAAATTTAGCTATCTTTGGAAAACGAAGTCTTAAAAATTACACAGTAGCCTTAGTGGTATATCCCCCCGGATAATGAAAGTAGTACACGTAATAGAACCCTTTGCTTCAGGTGTTGCCGTTTTCGTGAAATCTCTTACCGAAACAATGCCAGATGATCTGCACATTGTCATCCATGGCGAGCGGAAACAAGTAATGTCTGCCAAAGACGTGAAACTTACTTTCCCCAAGCAAAACGTCCGCTTCATCAGGTGGAAATCAGCGCAACGCTCCATTAATCCTTTTAAAGACTTTCTAGCCCTAAGCGAACTGCAGAACATTCTAAGCAGGCTGCATAAAAAAGGCTTTGTAGATGCCGTACACCTGCATTCCTCTAAAAGTGGTCTGTTGGGCAGAATAGCCTGTAAAGTAGCAGGAATTAAAAACGTAGTCTATACCCCTAACGGAGCTCCTTTCCTTTCGGCCGGTAACCCCATCATGAACTTTCTCTTTAAACAGGTAGAAAAGTTCGGGAACGGCATGGGCGGGCAAGTGGTCTGCTGCTCGGCCTCAGAGTTAGCTGAATACCAGAAGATAGGCATTAAAGCCACTTATATTAATAACGGCGTTTCTTTGAGTAAAGCTCCGGTTCAATCTGTGTCAGCTTCAACAAAAGAAAAGTTTCAGGTAATTACAACTGGCCGGATTGAGGAGCAAAAGAACCCTTTCCTGTTCAATGCTATTGCCAAGTTTTTTGAAGACTATGACCAAATAGAATTCATTTGGGCTGGAGACGGCAAAGAAAGAGCTGCTCTAAATTCGAAAAATATTATTGTAACAGGTTGGCTAGAACCTGAGGCTGTAACGGAATTAGTCACTCGGGCAGACGTGTTTATTTCCACCTCTCTGTTTGAAGGCTTATCCTTCAGTATTTTAGAAGCTTTGGCGTTAAAAAAACCCGTGCTCTTAAGTGATTGCGTCGGCAATTCAGACATTGTCAAGACAGGCTTAAATGGCGATGTTTTCAAAAACGAAACAGAAGCCATTGTTAAAATCCTGCACTATTTCAACAACCAAGAAATGCTGGCGGTAATGGGAGACTATTCCTTTGACGTTTGCAGCACCAACTTTGATGTTGACCTGAACTTTAGAAATTACAAAGCTGCCTACCAAGGAAGTGACAAGAAGATAGCACGCTCTCTTTTAACATCAGTTAAATAACTTTCCCCGCACTATCTTCCTTTAAATATAGAAGTATGAGAAATACACTATTACTCCCCGATTTTACCCCCCAGCCAGATCCTCTAGAAGATGTCAATAAGTCTTTAAAGCAAATTCAAAATTATCTTCTGAATGAATTGGCTTATAAGCAGGAACTTATCATTGCTAAAGATGAAGAGATATTAAAGTTGCAAGCTGAATTGCAACAGAAGAATGGATTAATAGAGGAACTCAATAAGAAAGTTGCTGAAGTAGAACGGAATAACGAAGGAAATAAGCAGCTAAATAAGAAGTTGATTAATGAAGTTGTGAGAAAGCAACAAGATATAGAATGGTATAAGCGCACCTATGAAAGCAGAAGTCTGATAGGGACTTTAAAGCAAAAATTATTTGGAGGAGAAAAGAATAAATGATTCCAAAGATCATTCATTACTGCTGGTTTGGAGGTTCTGAAATGCCAGCCGAATATAGAGGCTATATTGAAGAATGGAAAGTTTTGCACCAAGATTGGGAAATAAAGCTTTGGAATGAGCATAGCTTTCATGACGAAACCCACTATTTTTTAACTGCTATTAAGAATAGCAATTGGGCAAATGCCAGCAATTATGCAAGATTAAAGGTGCTTTATGAAGAGGGAGGTATCTATCTAGACACAGATATCAAGCTTGTTAAACCATTAGTAAGCTTATTAAATTATAAATGCTTTTTGGGGTTTGAAAATGAAGGTTCTCAAAAAAGGGATCTACTTGTAAACAATGCTGTAATAGGTGCCATTCCCAACCATCCATTTATATTTAAATGTATAAATAATATTCTATCAAACTTTGATGGTTTAGAAATGGCTAATGAATCATCGCCTGAACTTGTAACAAAGGTTTTATTGGAAGATTATAACCTCTCTACTTATGGTTCACAGGAGTTAGCAGATGGAATAGTGCTGTTAGACGAGCATGCTTTTTATCCCATACCTTGGGATAGGGCCAAAGAAACAAGGGAATATATTAAATACATAACTCCTAGCACATATGCTGTTCATATGTGGGGGAGGACTTGGTATAGTAGGAAAATGATGTTGCAGATGATTGATGACTTACAAGCATGGTCTAGAGATCAAACCAAATATATTTATGACTTAAAAAACGGACTAGAGTTTGAAAAGAGTAAAGCAGAGCATCTTGAGAATTTCAATTCTAAGCAGCAAGAGGAAATAGTTTTATTGCTTAGTGAAATCGAGGCTTATAAGTTACAGATAAAGCTTTACGAAGAGGCTTTTGGTAAGTTATAAATCCAAGGTTTTAATTTTGTAGAAAATCTTTAGTATTATTAAGGAAGTTCTCGTAATTAAGATAGGATGGCATTAATTTTAATGCGATTAATGTCATTGCTTATATCAGCTTTGATTATAAAATAGTTCCCTTTGGGGTTGGTAATAAAAAAATAAAATAAATTTTCTAAGTTGTACTTTGTGTAAATGAATTATTGGATTTTAACAATGGAGTACCCCCCATTCCATGGTGGTGGTATTAGTACTTACTGTCTTCATACAGTTAAGATGTTAGAAAGTAATGGTGACAGTGTTACTGTTATTATTGCAGATCATACGCTTGATAGCAAAATTGAGCATTCAAAGACAGGCGCAACCACGTTAATTCGGTTTAATCCAGGTAATAAACCCTATAATAGTTTTTTAGGATATAATGCTGCTTTAAGCTTCGAATTTTTGGAATTGGTCAATGAAGAAATTAAGCGATCAGGTAAACCAGACTTTATTGAGGTTCAAGATTATAAGGGTATAGCCTATTATCTTTTGCATGATAAGAAGCTTAATCAATTAAGTTACTTTAAAGATATTCCAATCATTGTAGTTGTACATGCTCCTTCATATGTAGTGCTTGATTATGACCAGTCACCCACATATAAGTTACCTGATTTTTGGACAGGAGAAATGGAAAGGTGGAGTATGACAGCCGCTGATATTTTAATCTTTCCTACAAAGTACACCAGAGATTTGATATTACCCACTTTAAATAGGGATGAGAAGAATTCTTTTGTTTTATTTCATCCTTATTATTTAGAAAATAGAAAAACGGAGTACTCTGTTAATCCTAAAAAGAAAATAATAAACTTAGGAAAACTTACCTACACTAAAGGTGTTGTACAATTAATTAGCTTCTTTTCAAATTTATGGGATGAAGGCTTTGATTTCCCTCTTTCATTAATAGGAGAGGATCATTTCTACTCTGCTAAAGATACTTCAATGGGAAAATTTTTAGCTAAGAAGTATAGTAGACATATAGAGTCGGGAAAACTTAATTTTGAGGGGAAACTACCTTCAAAGAAAGTTGGTGAAAGAGTTGACGAGTCGGACATTGTCATTATCTCAAGTTTGTTTGAAACTTTCTCATATGCTACCGCTGAAGCAATGGCTTCAGGAAAGATTGTTTTAATATCAGATTCAGGAGGACATTCAGAACTTGTAAAAGACAAAGTTTCTGGTTTTATTTTTAAACAAAATAATTACGAATCTTTTAGGGACTCATTGCTTCAGGCATTAGCACTCGATGATAAAGCAGCGATTGAAGTCTCTTCTTCAGCATTTAGGTTTGTAAAAGAGGAGTTGAATTTAAATAAGATCTATAAAGAAAAAATAGATATCCTTCAGTCATATGAAGTTCAAGAGAATAAGATTTACCCTTTTATAAGAGAGATAAAAGTAACCTCACCTCAAGTTGATAAAGAGTTTAAAAATGGATTATTGTCGATAGTAGTTCCTTTTTATAATTCTGGTAAGTACTTGCCAGAAACTATAAAAAGCCTTTATTCAATTTCCTATAAGAACATCGAAATTATTGTTGTAAACGATGGCTCAGATGAAGCTGATAGTATTACTGTCCTAAATGATCTTCAGAAACAATTTACGTTTCAGATAATTTCACAATCAAATAAGGGTTTAGCAGAAGCAAGAAATGTGGGTGCTAAGGCTGCTAAAGGGGAGTTTTTAGCTTTCTTGGATTCTGATGATCTTGTACATTCTGAGTACCATCAGAAAGCGATTAATGTTTTAAAAAGCTATGATAATGTAAGTTTTGTTGGCGCCTGGACTCAGTACTTTGAAGGAAGTGATGCTGTATGGGTAACATTCACTCCGGAGCCTCCATATATATTGATGCATAATACATTAAATACCTCTGCATTAATTTATAAAAGGAATCATTTTTTAGCTGCCGGTTTTAATGATAGTGCAATGGTGTACGGGATGGAAGATTATGACTCTATGTTAAGTATGCTTGAAGCAGGGTTTAGGGGAGTTGCAATCCCTGAGTTACTATTTATTTATAGAATTAGAGCAGATTCAATGTCTAGAGCTTTTAACCAAATGAATCAATTGTACTTATTTAGATTGATATCAAAAAAGCATAAAGAAATCTTCAATCAGTATGGAGAAGAGATATGTAATTTCCTAAATGCAAATGGACCTTCTTACTTATATGACAATCCAACATGGGAACCTTACACAGATGTCCCAAAACTTTGGAATAGAATTAATGAATTAACTGCTAGTCTCAATTCTGTTAGTTCTAATTCTTTGCTTCATGAAGCCGAAAATCATGAGAATGCATTGTCTGCTTTTGAAGGCTTGAACTCTGATGTATTAAATAACAATGATGATAAAGCCGAAATGATAAATAATTGGTATTATAAAGAATATGAAGTATTGCCTTTATGGTATAAAAGATTTGGGCATGTTATAAAAGTTCTTCAAGGAAGAAGAAAGTTTAAATCTCTTTTAAAAAAGTAAATGATATGTTCAATTAAGCTAATAAAGTTAATCTTTATTAGCTTTTAGCGTAATTATAAAATAATTTAAAGTTAAGATGAAGTTAAGGCTTTATTTACTGGTAGTTGATCTTTATAGTCGAACTAATGAGACAGGAAGAATAATATTGCAGTGGAAAAAACGAGGGAAAATAGGTTATGTAGAATAAGAGACTAGTAGGAAAATAAGTTAAACCAAGGTCATGAAATGTCCCCTAGGGATGTTCTATCTTCGTTAGTTACCTCGCCAGCTGCGCTAGCCCTTTTCTGCTCTCGCCTCAAGAATCCTCGGAATGAATTGCTATCTTACTATTCTACATCAATCTCTAATGATTGCTGATATTTTGAGAAAGCCAAGAGTCCTGTTTTGTTAAATAAAGACCTACGAGGTACAATTGATCGGAATTCAGTATCGAGAAATTTTATGAGTCAAGATTTCTTTACCCAAGTAGTTAAACAAAATGGTTTTGAAGTCAAAGACTTAGTTATTTTTGATTGGGATGGTAAGTATATATATTGTTTGACTTTATTACAGAAATAGGTAAGTGAAGTATTGGATTTTGACCACAGAGTACCCTCCTTTTTATGGAGGAGGCATAAGTACCTATTGTAAATACACGGCAGAAATGCTTCAGGAAAAGGAGCACCATGTCACCGTTTTTGTTCAGGATTTTTCAGTCACAGATATAACAGAAGAGTTCTTCAATGGCGTAAGAGTTGTTCGGTTCCTTCCCAAACAAACCAATTCCCATCAATTTCTAGGCTATAGCGCCTCTCTGAGCTATGAATTTGCAGAGGTGGTACGCAGGTATCTGGAGAAAGAAGGTGCTCCAGATATTTTAGAGTCACAGGAGTATGGCGGTATTGCTTATTACCTGCAGCAATTTAAATGGTTGAGTTATCCTTTGTTCAAAGATTTGAATATTGTCATAACCTGCCATGCACCGGGTTTTCTTTGCCTGGAATACAACCAGGTTCCGGTCTATCAATTTCCTGAATATTGGATTGGCCAGATGGAGAAAGCCTGCATTGCCTCGGCAGATGTAGTGATTGCCCCCAGTAAGTATTTTGTTGCACAGGCCAAAAAACGAATGTCTTGGGATGGCATTCAAGAAGTGTACGTGGCTAACCCTATGCAGTTAGATAGTACGGTTACGGAAGGAGTCCCAGATTTTCTGCCGCAACATATTGTGTGCTTTGGAAAGCTTGCCCCTTTAAAGGGTACTTTTGAATTATTACGCTACTTTGAGAGGCTCTGGAGCCTGGGCCATACTTTTCAGCTTCATTTGGTAGGCGGCACGGGCTTACTATTTCACCCGGAAGGGCGGACTATGGGTGACCTTGTCAAAAAGAAATATAATAAATACCTGGACAATGGCCTGTTGAAATTACATGGAGAGTTATCGCCTGAAAAGGCCAGACTCTTCATTCGGGAAGCCCATGTAGTTTTGGTGCCAAGCCTTTTTGATAATTTACCTTATACTGTGCTGGAAGCCATGAGTTGGGGAAAAGTAGTATTAGGGTCAAGGCAGGGAGGACAAACCGAGGTCATTGAAGACGGGGTTACAGGTTTTTTATTTGATCACCAGATACCAGGGGACTTTGAAGAGAAACTGCTGCACATTTTAGGCCTTTCTACCCAACAAGTGAAGAATATTGGATTGAAAGCGCAGGAAGCGATTGTTCAAAGGTTTCATCCAGAGGTTATTTACGGTAAGAAGATGGAAGTGCTGGAGCGATTTTTAGTTTCAAAAAGACCGAAGAAAGCTTTTCCTTTTATTGAAACGCAAACAAAACCCGAGGCTCTTGTCCCCTTGGAAGCGGCTGCCCAAGACTTGCTTTCTGTGGTGATTCCTTATTACAACATGGGGCTTTACATTGAAGATTGTATCAAGTCTGTGGTACAGTCAGATTACCCGCATTTGGAAATACTTGTCATAGACGATGGCAGCACAGACCCAGAAAGCCAACAAGCATTGCGCCTGCTCCAAGATAAATACCCGGCAGTTGCAATTCATCAGAAAGCAAATGAAGGGCTTTCTGCTACCCGAAACTATGGTGCTTTTAAAGCTAAAGGCCAGTATCTTGCTTTTTTAGATGCAGATGATGCGGTAGACAAAACATATTACAGCAAAGCTATTACCGTGCTCAAAGCTCACCAAAACGTGAGTTTTGTGGGTTGTTGGGTTCAATATTTTGAAGGAAGTGCGGCATGCTGGCCGTCTTTCAATCCAGAGCCGCCGTACCTACTTTTGCACAACATGGTGAATAGTAGTGCCCTGGTCTATAAGAAAGAATCCTTCTTGCAAGCAGGGCTCAATGATCTGGCCCTGGTGTATGGCATGGAAGACTGGGATAGTGTAATAGGACTGGTTGAACAAGGCTTTGGAGGAGTAGTGCTACCAGAACTTTTATTCCATTACCGGGTCAGAAAAGATTCCATGAGCAGGGGATTTACCAGGGTAAAGAAATTGTTCCTGCATAAACACATAGCCCAAAAACATGCAGGCCTCTACCGTAAGTACGGGGTAGAAATAGCACACTTAAGTGCCAGCAATGGCAGCGGCCTGGGCTTTGATAACCCTACTTTTGAGGTGCACGGAGGCTATGGAAGATCTTCGCTGCAAGTTCGTTTAAAGGAGAAATTTGGGGACAGAGTAAAGCGAAACCCTAAATTGCGTAAGATCGCTTATTTTATTTACAAAAAGATTAATTAAATTTATGTTAAATCAAACTGTTAAGGGTTTTTTTTCAGGAACCAACAGGGTAGAAAGAGTATGGCTTTTGGCTAAAATTGAGTTCAAGCTTAGGTATTATGAAAATAATCTGGGATTGCTGTGGGCTCTGCTTAAGCCTTTGATGGATGTAGCAATTTATTACTTAGTATTCAAGACTATTTTAAAGTCAGACATAGAGGCTTTTGCTTCTTATTTGTTTATTGGAATAATACTCTGGAACTTCTTTTTGGAAAGCACAGCGGGAACCGTCCAGATTTTACAGACCAAGAAATACCTTTATGAGTACAGCAACATGAATAAGCTGGAAATTTACCTTTCAGCCTTAATGAGCAATAGTATTGGATTTTTCTTCAACCTTACTATGTTTATGGTCTTTTTCAATTTTATAGAGACAGACATGATGGGGCTTAGTGTCTTTAATCTTTGGATTATTCCCATTTTTCTAAACCTGTTCATTCTCTCATTGGCGCTTTCTTTGATCTTGTCCTGTATTTTTGTGGTGGCGAAAGACATCACTCAGATATGGCAGGTTTTTACTTCGGCCTTATTTTTCCTGTCTCCCATCTTCTATAAACTTTCACTGTTTAAGCAGGCATTGCCGTCTTTTGACTACGTGAATCCTATTGCTGGTATCATTATCAACGCCCGCTTGGCCATGATGGGGAAACAGTTGCCTAACTTTGAATTAATGCTTTTTGATATTGGATATGCAGTGTTTCTGCTGTTTGTTGGTTTTATCTTATTGAATAAACTTGGCGCTAAAGCCGCTGAGAAGTTATAGTTATGATGCAAGAGCAATTTGCCATTAAGGCTAGAAATATCAGCAAGACATTTCATATTTCTGAAGATAGCCATAACACGGTCAAACACCGGCTGTTTAACTTGTTTAACCCACCAAGAAGTAAATATGTGCCAGCGGTAAAGAATATGTCGTTGGAGATTATGAAAGGCGAATGCATTGGCTTGTTGGGGCGCAATGGCTGCGGAAAGTCAACGCTGGTGAAATTACTAGCCGGAGTTTACCCCACAGACAGTGGGTATGTTCATATCAAAGGCTCTACCATGCTCATGAATTTGGGCGTAGGAATGAGCCATGAGCTCACCGCCCGGGAAAATGTCTACGTGTCTGGCTCCGTTTTAGGGCTTAAAATCAAAGAGGTAGATGCCATCTTCAAAGACATCATAGAATTTGCCGAATTGGAGGAGTTTGTAGACACAAAAATCAAGTTCTTTTCTTCTGGAATGGTGGCCCGCCTGGCCTTCTCCATAGCCGTGAAAGCAGGGGCAGATATCATGTTCTTAGATGAGATCTTTGCAGTAGGCGACGTGAAGTTTCAGGAGAAAGCCATCAAAGTGTTTGAAAGCTCCTGGATTGAAGGCAAAACGGTTATTTTGGTTAGCCACTCCATGGACGTGATCAGGAAGTATTGTGGCCGGGCTGCTTTTTTGAAACACGGCGAACTTGTTTTCCTGGGAGACACTGAAAAAGCCATTGACCTTTACATGGAAGATAACCAATAGTACTGCGTTCTTGAAACGCTAAGTAACAGATTGATTAGCAGCCCAACAGTTTTACTGCTGGGCTGCTTCTGTTTTTGGGCTACTATTTAACAAAAAAGGAATAAAGAAGCCCACCAACATGGCCCCCAGATTCTTGCCAAAATACACTTCCGTAACCCAGGCGGCGGCAAAGGCCAGGATTATGAAAAGTCCTAGTCCGTTCTTGCTTTGATAGGCATACACCAATGGCAGAACCAACCAACCCGCTAAGAAAAGCAAGAAGCCCACAATACCTAAACTGTAGAGTATATCTAAATAGTTGCTGTGTAGATTCTTATCTGTTTCAATGGCCATGTGAAAATTCTTCTCTTTGTATTTGGCTCGTAGAACTGCTTCTTTATCGCCTAAGCCAACACCTACCAACGGACTAGTGTTAAAAATTTCTAAGCCACAGGTCCAGGCAGCCAGCCTGAAATTGGCTCCGTTCCACTGGTCTGGCGTGATCTCCATGTTGTAATGGCTTTCCATGCCGCGGCTTTCAAAATCAAAACTTCTGTACGTAAGTTCTTTATAGCGTTGGAAAGTGGAAGGCATCAATTTGTTAATCACAAAGGTGCCCATCACTAAGCCAATTACCAGGGTCATGCCTTCCAATATTTTACGTTCCCGTACAATGTAAAGAAAACTGAGGCAAAGGGTAGCCATTAACAAAACGGCGAACATGATTCTACTAGCCAGTAAATAGCTGAAAGCGAATAAAAACAGCACCGCCAGTAGCATACTCCCTTTGTATTCACTTTTGGCAAAGAAGAGCGTTTTGGCAAAAATAAAGATGGCCAGGTTTACCGCCAACGCCACATAGATAGACTGATGCCTTATGAAACCTGTGAGAGAATCATTGTATAAAAACTCAGGACGTTGAAAGTAATCCGAAGTATGAATACTAGTGACCAAACACAAAACGGCTACAAGCGTGGTAATCACCGCAAAGGACATCAGAATCTTGTCTTTAAAGCTTTTCTGGAGCTGCAGAAATCCGATACTTGCCGGGAAGAGCAACAACGGCAGCCTGATTTTTAAGTGATGAAGCCCGCGGGAAACATCGTCTGAAAGAAGGGTGCTGATGACCAAAGCCAGAAAGAACAAGAGCATGCCACCTAGGTAAGGCCGTTGTTTCAGGGTTTCCCGCTTCTCTTGGAGAGTAGTCATGGAGAAGCTGTACACCACTAGTAAGCCTGTCACCACAGAATTGACTCCGCTGAGATGGGCGGAATAGAGGGTAATGAAGAAGAGGAGGATCAAGGCATATAGGCCCTTCTCTTTTTTGTTCAGTTCTTGTAAATCGAGGATCATTCTGGTAAGTAAGAGTAGGCAGTGTTGTGTTCAGTTGGACTATTCACTTGAAGGGAAGTTTTATCTTATAGAGAATCCCCGGCAAACGTCCGGTTAGATTATAGCTACAAAAATAGCCAAGGATTCGACTTTACCTTCTTTCGTAAATGGTACTTTTTACAAGAACAGGAAAAAGATAGCATCATGCGACCTGTTGTAGTACATAATATTCGCGATGCACGAATATCTGAAAGAGATTGCCGGAAGGAGAGAAGAAGTGTCCTGCAACTTTGAGGAATTATTGGCAGTTTCGCACAATTCTATTTCTAGATCGAATTTGAAATAATCGGGATAAAATTCAGTCTTATAGGAGAGCACCTAAAAGCTAATGTCTGTTTAGTGGCCGTTTTCGTTAAAGCAGTCTTAAAACCAAAATGCTAGTTCAGCCGAATTCTAAATGCGGTTAAAATATACAAAATGACAGCAAAACAGGACTGATTAGCTAAATCCGTTCAAAGAAAAAGGGTGCGAGGTTTAACCCGCACCCTTTAAGAAAAATCAGTAGCCGTAGGGCAAATCCTTAGCCGTTGTGTTGACCACCATTTTGGTCGCCACCGTTGTAACCGCCTACTACGTTGTCATTTTGGGCATCATCGTGATTGGTGTTGCCACCGGTAGAACCGCCTCTTTGGGCTGCGCCAATTTGTTTGCCACTGGTATGGGCGGAGGCTTTCTTTTTACTTCCTCTGTTCAGGAACAAGCCATAAGCAATCAGCCCGATGCCAGCGGCAAAGGCCACATACTGTTTGTCTTTGTTGTGGAGAGCCTTGTAAAATTTCATACCTGAATCTGCCGGATTAGTAATGATGGCAGATAGCTCGGCTGGGTTTTCGATCAGGTCAGAGAGTGCTTTCGTTTCTTGGTTATTTTCCATGGTTTTATTTTGGTTAGGTGGTTTTTAGGTACGGGAATTACGGAGGTAAGATGCTACGTGCCTGAATTTATTTAAACGGAGAGTAGCTCGCTTCGTTACTTTGGTAAGATGATTTCATCTGATCCCATGTGCTCTTGCTGGGCTTTTGACTCTTTTTTCCGAAAACAGCCCTAAAACACTAATCCAAAGGTTCAGCTTACATCAATGCTCTGGCTAAGGGAGCATCTTTAACTAATTCATTTGCATTAGCAGCTTGCTAAACGGGTATTCTACGCTTAAGTAGCCGGACACCTTAAAATACAGGGAAGATCTTGCGGTGAATTAGAAAAGCTATTGGTATGCCCACAAGATCCTTTCCAAGAGGACAAGGAGAAGAGAAGATTCCCTTATATCTGTTTCTATACTTAAAAGAGGAGAAGCGTTGAAAAGTCTTATACCAAATCGCTTAAAGAGCCTTCCATCTTTAGTCAGGCAGATTCTAGCGCAAGTGTCCGCTTTTGTCCTGTTTTTGCAGATCAGCTATTCGTGCGGACTCAAGCGGACGCTTGCGCCAGACTGCTTTGGGAAGAAATTAAATACATGAGGGGATTAGTTGCTGCGGCAATCAAGAAAGGCATTAGATGGGCGAGAGTATGTGCTTCCAAATGGTTTTGTGATGATGCATCCGCATTCTGTTTTTTGCTTACTTTTTAGAAAACAGTTGAGAAATAAAAAACACACCTTAAACACCAGACACTTACAAGAGAATTGAAAGAATTTCTGTAATATTATAGGCTTTTTAATAGTTCTCCATGTATTTGTTTGATCGTACTCCTCTCTTCGGCCTGGCCGTAGTGACCCTGATAACATTTGGCTGTCAGAAGAAAAGTGCAGAGAAAGAAACAGAACAGGTCGCAGGCCCCCCCACTCAGCCTACTCTTTTTACTTTATTGGCACCAGAGAAAACCAACATCGGTTTTAATAATACCCTCACCGAAACCCCGTACGCCAACATCATGGCTTACCAGTATTTTTACAACGGAGGGGGCGTGGCTATCAGTGACGTCAACGAAGACGGGCTGCCCGATATCTATTTTTCGGGGAATCTGGTACCGAACAAGCTGTATCTGAACAAAGGCCAGATGCGGTTTGAGGAGGTGACCAATGCGGCAGGGGTAAGCGGAAGACCCAATACCTGGAAAACCGGTACCACCATTGCCGACGTGAACGGCGACGGCCTGCCCGACATTTACCAGTGCTACTCGGGGAATATGCCCGGCAGCGCCCGCGTCAATCAACTATTCATCAACCAGGGAGTCGGCCAAGACGGAGTGCCCACGTTTGTGGACAAAGCCCAGGAAATGGGCCTCGCCGATTCTTCCTACAGCACGCACGCAGCCTTCTTTGATTATGACCAGGACCATGACTTGGACATGTTCCTGCTGAACCACAACCCGGTGCAGTTTAACAATCTGGACGATGCCACCATTCAGGACATCCTCAAAAAGCCGGCCCGTACCATGCAGGCCAAGCTTTACCAGAACAACAACGGCACCTTTAAGGATGTCTCAGATAAAGCGGGGCTACACAAATCTTCGTTTTCTTATGGATTGGGAGCCGGTATCTCAGACGTAAACCAAGACGGTTGGCCAGATCTCTATGTTTCCAACGACTACTCCGCGCCAGACCGACTGTTGATTAACAACAGAGACGGGACCTTTACAGACAAGTCCAAAACCGGCCTTCAACATACGTCCATCTACTCCATGGGCAATGACATTGGCGACATCAACAATGACGGGCTGCCAGATATCATGACACTGGACATGCTGCCCGAAGACAACCAGCGCCAGAAACTGCTCTTCGGGCCAGATAACTATGAGTACTTTGACATGATAGTGCGGGCCGGGTTCAACCACCAGTACATGCGCAACATGTTGCAAGTAAACAACGGCAACGGCACCTTCAGCGAAGTGGGGCAACTAAGCGGTGTCTCCAATACAGACTGGAGCTGGACCCCCTTGTTAGCCGATTATGACAACGACGGTTGGAAGGATCTCTTTGTCAGCAATGGTTTCCTGAAGGATTTCACCAACATGGACTTCATCAAGTTCCGGAGTGCTTACTTCCAGTACCTGCGCGGTAAAGTGACTCCGCAGAGCGTCATGAACCTGCTTTCCAAAATGCCGGCTTCCAACGTGAACAACTACATATTCCGGAACGGAGGCAACTTGCAATTCCAGAACATGGGCAAAAGTTGGGGCTTTGACCAACCTTCTAACAGCAACGGTGCCGCTTACGCGGATCTGGACAACGACGGTGATTTGGATCTGGTCGCCAACAACGTGAACCAGCCCGCCTTTGTGTACCAGAACCAGGCCCAAAACCATCTGAAGCGCCACTACCTGCAAGTGAAATTGAAAGGAATTGGTAAAAACACCGATGGCCTGGGCGCCAAGGTTTTCCTGTACCACAACGGGCAGCAACAACTTCAGGAGCAGATGACCTCGCGTGGTTTCCAGTCCAGTATTTCGCCAGTACTGCATTTCGGGTTGGGTACTTCCGCTACCGTAGATTCTGTGCGGGTAGTTTGGTTGGGCGGCAAACAGCAGGTGTTGTCAAACGTGAAAGTCAATCAGGTGCTTACGCTGGAGGAGAAAAACGCTACCTCTACCTACCGTGCTCCTAAGCCGAGTAAAAGTTATTTTGCCGAGACTGCCACGCCGGTCACGTTCGCCCACCAGAAGTCGGCCATCAATGATTTCAAGCGGCAGCCGCTCATGATCAACCCCATGTCCTTTTCAGGCCCTTGTTTGGTGAAAGGCGATGTAAACGGAGACGGGCTGGAAGACATCTTCGCGGGTGGGGCCGCCGGGCAACCCGGAGCTATCTATTTACAGGCCAAAAACGGGAAATTCAGCTTAAAACCAGTTTCGGCATTTGCCGAAGACAAAGCCAGCGAAGATGTTGATGCGCTGTTTTTTGATGCCAACCATGACAAAGCCCTGGATTTGTACGTGGTGAGTGGCGGTTACCACAACTTCCTGCCAGATGATGTTGCACTGCAAGACAGGTTGTATCTGAATGATGGCAAAGGCAACTTCTCCAAATCTTCGCAGGCCTTACCCGTCATGCGCACGAGCAAAAGCTGCGCCCGTGCTACAGATATAAACGGCGATGGATTTTTGGACTTGTTTGTAGGTGGCCGCGTGATTCCGGGCCGTTACCCCGAAACGCCCCGCAGCTATGTGTTACTCAACAATGGCAAAGGCCAGTTTACCGATCAAACCGCCAAAATAGCCCCAAAACTGCAAACCATAGGCCTGGTCACCGATGCTGCCTGGCATGACCTGAACGGCGACCGCAATCCAGAACTGATAGTAGTGGGCGAGTGGATGCCCATTTCCGTTTTCAGCCTGAATAAGGGAAAACTAGCCGAAAACACTTCGGCCTTCTTCTCCAGAAATTACAGCGGTTGGTGGAACAAGCTGCTTGTTGGGGACTTCAACCAGGACAATCGGCCAGATCTGATTCTGGGGAACCAAGGCCTGAATACCCAGTGCAAAGCCTCAGACAAGGAACCCGCCGAGCTGTTCTACAAAGACTTTGACGACAACGGCGCTATTGATCCTATCCTTTGCTTCTACATGCAGGGCAAAAGCTACCCCTACGTGACCAGAGATGAATTGCTGGACCAGGTAAGCATGATGCGCACGCGGTTTCAGGATTACGCCAGCTATTCTAATGCCTCTCTCCAGCAAATCTTTACGCCCACGGAACTTAGTGGGGCCGGGCATCTGTCCTGTAATTACCTGCAAACGGCTTATTTTCAGGGAGGTGCAAATGGAAAGTTTAAAGAAATGAAGTTGCCGCTGGAAGCGCAATATGCGCCGGTATTTGCCCTGGCTACGGTAGATTACAACCAAGACGGTGCCTCAGATCTGCTTTTAGGCGGAAACATCAACAAAGCCCGGCTACGGTTCGGCAAAGCCGATGCCAACTACGGTTTGCTGTTGCAGAACGATGGCAAAGGAAACTTTACGTGTGTACCCCAGCATAAATCCGGCTTTAAACTTACCGGCGATGTACGCAGCATCCTACCCATGAACAACATGGTCTTGTTCGGGTTGAACCAGCAACCGGTGAAAGCATACGCCTTACAGAAATGAAAAAGTTCTTACCAGTTCTCTTGCTTTGGCTAACTATTTGGGGCTGCTCTATGCCCGGCCAACAGAAGAAACAAAACCTGGAATTCAGCTCTGAACAGATAAGTCAGGTCATTGCTAGAATGACAGACATTATGGTAAACGACGTCACCAATCCGCCGTTGGCGTCCCGCTTTTTCTCGTACGCCACGCTGGCTGGGTATGAGGTGGTTTCGCAGAATGACAGCAGCTACCAGAGCATGCACGGCATCCTGAACAAGTATCCGCAGATACCCAAACCAGATAGCATTTCCGGCTATTCCACAGAATTGAGTGCGGTGCTGGCCATGCTGGAAACCGCCAAAAAGATGCAGCCCTCTGGCGTATTACTGGATTCTATGGAGGTGCATTTTTTGGATTCCTGTCGACGCGAAGGTTTAGACGAGGAGGTCATCACCGCTTCTCTGTCCTATGCCCAGGTGGTGAGCAAGCAGATTCTAGCCTATGCCAAAGCCGACAAGTACAACCGCATCAGTAACTATCCCAGGTACACGCCTACCCAAAAAGAAGGAGACTGGTACCCTACACCGCCCGCTTATTTTGCGCCAGTAGAGCCGTACTTCAACACGGTGCGGTCGTTCACGCTGGACACGTGCTCCCAATTTAAACCGGCCCCGCCCATCGCCTTTTCCAAAGACAAGAATTCGCCCTTTTTCCAGATGCTGCAACAGAATTATACCGGCAGCCGGAACCTGACCAAGGAGCAGCAAGACATGGCCGCCTTCTGGGACTGTAATCCATTTGCCTTGCAAGACAACGGACACTTACAGGCCGGGCTGAAGAAAATATCGCCAGGGGCGCACTGGCTGGGCATTACGGGCATTGCCTGTCAAAAATCGAAAGCAGACTTCAAGAAAGCCATGAAAGTGCACCTGCTGGTTTCTGTCTCGCTTATGGATGGGTTCATTTCCTGTTGGGATGAGAAGTTCCGTAGCAACCGCATCCGCCCGGAAACCGCCATCCGGAAGTACATTGATCCCAGCTACAAGCCCCTTTTACAGACTCCGCCTTTCCCAGAGTATTTGAGCGGGCATTCCACTATTTCAGCAGCCTCGGCGGTGATTCTGAGCTATTATTTCGGAGACCAGTTCAAGTACAAAGACACTGTAGAAGAACGGTTTGGATTGCCGGCGCGGGAGTTCAGGTCTTTTCAGGAGGCGGCCATTGAGGCTGGGCTTTCCCGGTTTTATGGAGGTATTCACTTCATGGATGCCATTGACAATGGCCGGAAGCAAGGCTTGGAAGTAGGGGAGTGGGTGCTAAGGAAAGTAGAAGGGAAGTCTAAGGTGCTGGCGGCCGTTCAGGTCAAAAAGTAGATTTCTTTGGTGAGCTGATCCCTGGGAGTACCGTCTATTGTGTGGGCCAGGAGCTGTGTTGTTTCATCTTTTCTGATATGCGCTCACGGCCGCGAGGCACCGTCTTCCACCTTCGCGCTGTGATTTCTCCTCGCCTGCTTCGCTAACGCTCAGAGGCGGTCGAACTCTAGGCGCTCAAGTGAAAGACTGAGATTGGTTTTATTGGAGTAGTTTCTAATTATGGGGCTGAAAAGGCATCACAATAATGCTATGTGTAGAGTTAGCGCCAGCGCTCTACGCATCACCGGACAGCCAATCTCCCGATTGGCGTTACATTCCAGAAGCCTTCTATACTCCTTAAGATAAACAGCCATAACTCTGATCGCTCCTAAAAAGAAAAGCCGCTCTTACCTAAGTAGGAGCGGCTTTATTGTAATTGTAGCTATGTTTTAATTGCCCGGCCAGGCATTCCAGGGAATACGGCTTAGGATAAGGATTAGGCCCAGACCGTAGAAAATAGCAATGGTTTTGAAGCCTCGGTTAGTACCTATCTGGCGTTTAGCTTTGGAGTAGCCAATGGTGATTAAAATGACAGCCAGCACCATCATTAAAGGGTGCTCCAGGAAATAAAGACGGGAAGTGGCGTCTTTCATGGCGGCCCCAGAGGCATTTTGCATTCCCAAAGGAGATACAAAGTACAGGATCAACCCAATCACCCACTGCAAGTGCGTAGGGATTAGTCCTAGTAAACCTAGTTTCCGGTTTTTGTCAGTAAAGGTTCCGCCTCCGAAAAGTCCGGCCAAGGCGGTAATTAATGAGATCGCTACCCCTAAAAGCACCAGATAAGCCAGGTAGGAGTGTGCGTGCTGTAGTCCTGTATACATTGTTTCAATAATTGGTTGCAGGCGTAAATATAGGCACTACCTTCTTTTCGGCATTATGGTAGTGGGTGCAATTAGGAAAAACTTCATTGCTTGAAGTGAAAGGTAGAATGAAAGTCTGTTTTGGGAGTGATTTCTAGAAACGACACCTTAAATAAGTAGCACGCCATCTTATCTCGTAACGGTTATTTTTAGATAATGCCGTAAGTTACAGATGTAATCCCAGGCCCCATTCCACCACATTGGCGTGACCGCTGTGGGCCATGAGCAAGGCGCTGGCCGATAGGTTTTTGGTGAGCATGTACTTCAAGCCGTATCGTTGGTAAAAGTCCGGGAAAAGATGGTGAGGTTGGTACAGGTACCGCCCGAAATGAAAAACGAATGACAAATGGCTCAGGTGTAATTCATGGCCTATGAAAATGCCCGCTGAACGTTTGTCCAGGTATCCTTCTGGATAATTCACTCCCTGGTTCAGGTACTCTTCCCCAATGGCGGTATCATGAATGGCATCGGCTCCCAGCAGCAGCGAGTTGGTGTAGGTGAGCCGTTTGCTGACGTACGCAGATGCTATGTACACCGGGTGTTTGAAATCATCGCGGAGCACCTCTTTCACGCCAGCCGCTATGCGCACATTCATCCGCAGGCGCTTGTCTAGCACCGGGGCCAGGGTATCCTGTAAGGGACCCGTCGGGATCGCCTTTGGCTGGAAGCGCACCCCTAACCCCAGCAGCGGCATGTTCATCCCGTTGTTGGATTGGTTCAGGCTACCATTGGAGAAATGGCGGAAAGCGAATGTCATGTTTAAGAACACCTTTTCACTCACGGGGTACTCATACCGCAGGTTCCCCCGTAAAGAAAAGGTGATAGGGCTGCCAATGGCTTTGTTGTTCTCGTTGCTGGTGGAGTTGTAGTAGCGGGTAGAATACACAAAGCCCGTACCCAGGTTGTAGCGCAATTGGCCTTTGCCCATTTTCGTGATGGGACCATCCAGGTAAGAAGTAAGGGCGAAAGATTCCCCCAACTCATCCGGAACCTTGTAGTTAAAGTAGGAGAACGCAAAGCCAATAGCCGGAAGTTTGTATTTCTGTTCCCAGTACCGTTTGCCCAGCGTTTGCCGGTTGGCATACACTTCCACGCCGTTTATATGGGAAAAATTGAGCAGGGATAGCTCCGCCCGGTACCGAAAGTACGCGCCATAATACCCATTTACTCCATACGACCAAGGCTCTTTCGCATCTGCCGTAGGCTGCTGGGCCTGGGAAGATAGTTGGAAAGAGAAAGAAAGCAACAAAGAAAAAAGAATGACCCGGTACGGTTGGAGCATAGAAATGGAATTACTCTAGACTAGGATGCGCCTACATGCCTACATGGTTGAATGATGTAGCAAAATAAGAAATTCCTAAAAAGTAGGGTGTTCTTTCTGCTTAAAATTATAAAGTGCGGTAAATTCAAGTACTATGCAAAGCTTTTATCTGAGTATGAGGCTACTTCATGCTAAAGTTATTCCGAAGTCATAACGCACAAAGCTGTACGTGGAGGTAGTGCCAGCGCTCTACGCACGCTTGAGCAACCAATAAAGGTCACCTATACCGAAGATTGTAACGAAGGGGTAACTCGTGGTCTAACTATATTTTCCAGTTATAAACTGGTAAATATAGTTAGACTATGAGTGGATAAGCGCCAGTTACAAACTGGCAGAAACAAAAGCTCCAAGTTACCGCTTCGCTCAAACTTGAAGCATGTTTACACCCATACCGCAAGTTTGAACGAAGTGGTAACTTGTGGTTAACTATGACAGCCAGTTTGTAACTGGCGAACTACATTAGCTTACACCAGACCAATGCCAGTTACAAACTGGCGACGGGACAAGCTCCAAGTTACCGTTGCGCTCAAACTTGAAGCATGGTGCTACTTTTCATGATAATCACCGCCAGTTCACCTTCGGAAACCGCTTGGTCAAGGAACCTCTCATTAAACGGTATTCTTCCTGCCAGAAATAATGCAGGCTGTTGACTACTTTCAAAGGCTTTAAATCGGGCGCAAGCAAATGCAAGGCAACGCCTACATCACCACCATCTACCGTAGGATTGTTTTCCCAATCAAATATGTCTTGTAACCGAACTTCCATGATAGGTGCCTGCGCATTGTCTGGGTAATACAGCTCTAGTTCATGGCCGTCTGGTAAGGTCAAGGTAGCCGGAGCCAGTTCTTCAAGTCGTTGGCGTTGCTCACGAGTGAGCATGTTTTGCAGCAGGGGAAGCAGGTCAATGTCTAGCAGGTCTTGACCAATCTGCACGTCCTCCAGGTGATAGGCCAGCCACTCATCGCAGGTCATCAAAAGGGTAGGGGTGCTGAGGTCTGGGAAGCCTTCGGTGGGGTGCCATTTCCTTAAACACAGCACGCGGTTCTGGAACTGCTTTACCTGGTCTGAGAAGTTGAGCCAGTCTTCGCCTTCGCGTTTGATGGTCTCGCAGATGGCCGGTATTAAAAAACGTTCATCTGGTTCAGGCAGGGGTTTGCTTTGGAGCACGATGGAACCAATGCGCATGTCGCGGGAGGCGGTGAGTTCGCCTTCTTCGGGGTCCCAGTTCACTACGTCTTTCTGTTTCACCAGCGGGGCCAGGTCTTTGGGGTTGAGCGGCGAGGCCAGGAAAATGCGGCCCGGACCGTCTCCGCCGGCGTGCAGGTGCGCAATGGCCAGCCAAGGGTCATGGGCCAAGTCATCACGGTGCCCCGCACTGGCGTATTTGCCGTTGGCCAACTGGAACTGGGCATTGTTGCCGGGGCGAGCGTAGGCAATACGTTCTGGGTAGCAGTTGGCCAGCAGCACGCCGGTTTCATAGGGGTCTACGGCAGTGTTCTCGGGTTCAATGGAGAACAGGCGACGGTACGAGGCGGCAATCTTGTCAATCTTCGCGAAGCTTTTCTGGTGCAGTCCTTCTTTGCGGGTGCGGCGCAGGGCTTCAATGCGCAGGTTCAGGTCAATGCCGGCTTCGCGGGGCAGCGGGTCACGCTCTTCCAGCAGGGCAGCAATGTCGGTGGCCAGGGCCAATTGGTCGCTTTCTTGGGCGGCCAGCAGCATGTGGGCCAGACGCGGGTGCGTGGGCAGGGCGTGCATCTTGCGGCCATGCTCGGTGATGCGCCCGTTTTCCAGGGCGTTGAGTTGGTGCAGGGTTTCCTGGGCGTACAGCAGGGCGGCTTTGGGCGGCGGCGTGAGCCAGGTGAGCGCCCTGATGTCTGAGATGCCCCAGGCGGCCATGTCCAGCACCAGCGGGGCCAGGTCGGCTTCCTGAATCTCAGGGGTGCGGTGCGGGGCCAGGCGTTCGTGCAGGGCTTCGGTCCAGAGGCGGTAACAGGTGCCGGGGCCTAACCGTCCGGCCCTTCCGGCGCGTTGGTCGGCGGCGTCTCTGGAGATGCGCACCGTTTCCAGGCGGCTGAGGCCAGTGGCGGGGTCAAAGCGCTGGGTTTTGGCAAAGCCAGTGTCAATGACCACGGTCACGCCTTCAATGGTGAGGCTAGTCTCAGCAATGGAGGTAGCCAGCACCACTTTGCGCTTGCCGTTACGGTCGGGCATAATGGCGGCGTACTGTTTGCCGGGGGGCAGCATGCCGTACAGCGGATGAATGGTAATCTCGCGCAGGCCTTTCCGGAGCAGGGCCTCTACTTTTCTGATGTCTTGCTCGCCGGGCAGAAACACCAGCACATCGCCTTGCTGTTCCTGCAGGGCTTTGCGCACGGCGCGGTCGGTCATTTCATGCAGCAGTTGGGCATCTGTCTCGCCGGCGTACTGCACGTTGATGGGGTATTGCCGGCCCTGGCTCTCTACGGCGGGGGCGTTGAGCAGGCGGGTGAGCTGGGGCATGTTGAGGGTGGCGCTCATAACCAGAATGCGCAGGTCAGCGCGAAGGTTGGCCTGGGCTTCGCGGCAAAGGGCCATGGCCACATCTGCGTGGATGCTCCGTTCATGGAACTCGTCAAAAATGACCAGCGCCACGCCTTTAAGGGCGTTGTCTGAGTGCAGCATGCGGGTAAGAATGCCCTCGGTGACTACCTCCAGGCGGGTCTTCTCTGAGATGCGGTTCTCAAACCTAATGCGGTAGCCCACCGTCTGGCCCACTTCTTCGCCCAGCAGCTGCGCCAGCCGTTCGGCAATGGTGCGGGCTGCCAGCCGGCGGGGTTCCAGCATGATGATTTTTTGCCCCTTGAGCCAGGCCTCGTCTAAGAGGGCCAGCGGCAACAGGGTACTCTTACCCGCCCCCGGAGGCGCGTTCACAATGAGTGTGTTCTGGTCGGCAAGGTGTTCCCGCACGGAAGGGATAATCTCCCGAACGGGTAAGTCTATGGTAAATGGATCGAAAGGCAATGTCTGAGAGTTAAGATTAAGCAATGTCAAAGATAAGCCTGAAATGCGCTTCAATCTGGTGTACTTCTTCTGGGGTCAAGGCAGCAAATTCCTTCGCTTTGGCGCGGGTAGACAAGGTGCCCTGGCCCTGCTGTAAAAACTGAATCAGGAGCGCTACGGTTTTATCGGGCATCTGAAACGCATCATCTAACCAAGCCTTCAGGCGGTCATATTTTTGTAGATACGCTACTTCTTCGGGGATGATGTGCTGAATGGTATAGGCCACACAATAAAACAGAAACTCCGCTTGCGGGGTGGCGTCATAATAGCGGTAATAGTCTATGGTCTCATTAAGTACTTCAATGTTATGGTCTGGGGTGGTGCGCCATTGGATGAAATCTAACAAGGGATGCGAGTAGGCCTCCAGCACGTGCCTATACTCTGAAATATGCTCCAAAATAGCAGCCGATACAGGAAAGATGATACCTTGGGGCGTAAAGCGCATAGAAGCCAGTAGATGGTGAATGAGGTAGCGGTGCAGTCTGCCGTTGCCATCTACAAACGGGTGAATGAACACCAACCCAAACGCCAGTTGCGCGGCCGCCAGTACCGGGTGGTAAGCCGAGGCTTCCAGAAGTTGGACACTTTCTAACAGCCCGTTCATCAACGGTTCAATGTCTTGCCAGCGCGCAGAAATATGGTCTGGAAGAGGTTCCCCGGAACTTCGGTCATGCTCCCCCACAAAGCCACCGGCGGTGCGGTACCCCAAGGGGGTGAACCGGCTGTCACCGATGACTAATTGTTGCAGGCGCAGGAGTTCGGACTTACTTAAAGGTCTGGCACCGGCCTGACCAATGGCATTGCCCCAGCGGACGGCCCTGGTTTGGGTAGGGTGCTCGCCTTCAATGGTAAAAGATGCCTTAGAATCTTTGAGCAGGAGAAACGCCGACGTGCGGAGCAACACATCTTTGTGCACCCCTTTGAGCGTGTTGTTAATTTTCTCGTTCAGCTTTTCTGCCCTATACTTTTCCAGGGTGTCGGTTCTGGAAACGAGGGGGCAGAAGGCGGGGGTGCCGGGCAGGTTATTTAGAATACGGTGCCTGGCAGAGCGAACCCCTTCTGGTAGCCCATACTGCAGTTTTTCATCTAGCAGCGGCACATAGTTTTTAATGGTCAGGTCTGAGATGGGCAGTTGCTCCTGCAAAAGCCATTCATACAGAAACCAGATTTTGCGCATGTACTGACTTGTGTACTCTTTCTGTATAAGTGCCACGACCTCCCCCTGCGGTAGTTTCTGGAACAGCTTTTTGAAAAACAGCAGGTTGATTCCTTCATACTTCAGGGCGAACGTTAAATGACCGGCTAAAGAATCTGCTGGACTGTAAGAAGGTGGAAACACAGACCATTGTGCCTGACTGTATTTCCGGTTCTTTTTGCTAATAACAGCCAATTTTCGCGGATGGGGAAGCGCTAAACTATAGTAGTGAATAAGAGCCCCGTAACCCACCAAAGTACCAGGCTCTGGCGCTGTGCGTCCATGAAAAACAAGTACTTCTTGTGAAATTTGGGTACCAGACATGATGAAGCATTAAAAATAGGTCTGACAAAAATAGCAAAATAAGGTTGGAAGTATTAATAATAGGTATAATATAAGGATTTTTGTTAAAAACGGGTTGAGGATTTCTAAGCAATTATAGCTTTAAAGTAGAAGCTGTTATCACAGAGTACTTCTGTTCTAGCCATACCATCGCTGTTTAGAGTGCAAGCCTGTTTCTAACCAACTTTTCAAAAAGAGACCTAAAAACGACCTTAGCAGACATGTTCTTATCTGATTGATTATGTAAAGTAAATCACTCCTTTACAAATAACTCAGCTACCTCTTCTCTGGGTGGGCGGCTTTGTAGCGGCTAAACCACTTATCATATAGAGCAAGGTATTGGCCACAAGGTGGTCCTGTCAGACAGTGATAACGTGCAGTGCGGGTAAGCCGTGGTGGGCAATGGTTCTAGTTACTTCACGTGGATAGGGCGTAAGAAATAGCGTTCCTACTGTGCCTGTTCATAGGCTTTTTCAATGCGCCGGTCTGGGATAAGCCACATGAAAGCCACCAGCACGTACACCGCGTTTGCCGCCAATGAACTCCAGAAAGACAGGGCAATACCTACCAGGTACAACAGGGGGGAAATCTTTCCTTTCAGGTCTTTGCCAATGGCTTTGGACAGCAAAGAGTCTTTCCCGTTTTTCCGAACAATCGTCTGCTCCAGAATCCAATAGGCAATGGAGCAGAACAGCAGCACCAACCCGTAGAGGGCCGCCGCCGCCGGCGCGAAACTGTTCTCGCCCATCCAGCCGGTGGTAAACGGAATCAAGGATGTCCAGAAGAGCAGGTGCAGGTTGGCCCACAAGATGGCGCCGTTCACTTTACCGGTGCTGTGCAGCATGTGGTGGTGGTTGTTCCAGTAAATGCCTATGTAGATAAAACTAAGCACATAGCTCAGGAACACGGGCAAGAGCGGGCGCAGCGCCTCCCAATCGGTACCGTGCGGCACTTTTATCTCCAGCACCATAATGGTAATGATGATGGCTAAAACGCCGTCACTAAATGCTTCTAATCTTCCTTTGTTCATAAGGGTGCGGTGTCACTCAAAAACAGTGCGGGGTAATTGCGGGCAGAAAGATAACAGAAAAAATGAATGAGAAGCAGAAGCCAGGCGCGGCACGCGTTAGTACCTATTTTCTGCGGGCCTTTAAGAAATAACCCCTAGGCACCATCCCTACCCGTGAGCCTTTTCATGCCGCAAGTTTGAGCGCAGCGGTAACTTGTGGCTTACCATGATGCCAGTTTGTAACTGGCTAAGTACACATTTTAAAATATGCAAAACGCCAGTTGCAAACTGGCCATCATTACTACTCCAAGTTACCGCTTCGCTCAAACTTGAAGTATGGGCTTCTACAGTTTTGATGCAGACGCTACAGATAACTCAACCACTTCTTCTCTGGGTGGGCGGCTTTGTAGCGGCTGTACCAGCGGCAGGCGGGGTAGAGCACCAGCACCACCGAAATCCAGACGAGGTACACGTAGGGCAGTTCTACGCCCACGCCTTCTTTAGGCCGGCCAAACTGCAGCGTCCCGAAGGGCAGTTGCTGCCAGGTAAGGCCTTGCCAGAACATGAGCAGCAGCATGCCCGTGTGAATGAGGTACCAATGCGCCAGGTAGAAGAACAGGGGCACGCGGCCGTAGGTGGTAAGGAAGCGCGCAAAACCGTTTTGGGCCCGTTCCAGCAAAACCAGCGCTAAAAACATAATCCCCAGAAACAGGGCCGCGAACAAGAGCGAAGGCGGGTACTTGGTCACGTTGATGAACGACAGAAACGTGAACACCGCCGTTTTCTGCACGGCCCAGGGACTAGGATCTCCGTACACCTGCACAAACCGCAGCACCGCAAATACCCCTAAGGCCAAGCCTGCCGAGATCCACAGCAGCTTCCGGCGTTCAGGGGCCGTTTTCCTGAAAACAGGCCCAAAGCCGAAGCCTAGCAGCAGAATGCCCAGCCAGGGAATCAACGGATACGCTACCAGGAACGCAAAATGCTCGGTGGCCGGGAAGAACCCTTGGCGGAACAGAAGGGAATATACGAATTTACCTGCCATACCCTCGGCCGGACCCACTTGCGGCAGCAAATTGTGCAACAGCAGAATGGCCAAACCAATACCTCCAATGACTTTGGCCGGGAGCCGCAGCAACGCCGCCAGCACCACAAACCCGAACCCAATGGCAAAGATCACCTGGAACATGGTGGTCCGGAAGAAGGGGTCAAACCAGATCCCGAAGCTGATGACCGTGACCTCCAGCACCATGAGCCAGACGCCTCGGGATAGCAGGAACCGCTGGGCACGCCCGTAGTCTGCGTCTCGGTGCAGCGACAGGTACGCCGAGGTGCCCGCCAGGAACACAAAGGTGGGCGCGCAGAAATGCGTGACCCAGCGCGTCAGGAACAGGGCCGGGGTAGTGGTGTCAAACGACAGCGGGTCCTGCGCCAGCGAGGTGGTGTGCCACAAATCGCGCACGTGGTCCAGCGCCATGAGGACAATGGCCAAGCCCCGAACCACATCTATGGATGAAACCCGGGTTTGGCGGACTTGCGCCAGCGGAGTAGAAGCTTCGGTGCGGAGCATGGGCGGTGAGTATTAAGGTTTTGGCTAACATATACCAAAATAGGAAGCCTACCAAAGCTATTCTATGTTCAATGTACTATAAGCAAAATGCTATTCTAATCCAATAATCTAATGTTCTATTCAGTAATCTATGAAAGTAGGTGAGAAATGAAAGTCTTCTGTATTTTGATAATGTCTTAGTAATATTTAAAATCAAAATATGAAATTATGTTATGTACCATTGGTACATGCATAAGGAAGCCTATTAAGAATAAAGTAAATACGAAGAAACTACCAATAAGTACATAGTGCACCCAAGTAATAGGTATGGAGTAATTTCTAGTTATCAGCCAAATCAATATAACGAAAAGACCTAATGAATATGCAGTTGCAAGCATAAATAGTACGACTTCAGAGAAGAGCACTGCTTTTTCAAATACCTTTATGCTTCCAGCAGTAAAAAAAACGAAAGCAGCAAAAATACTTAAAATTTCAACTTGCTTTCGATCATGACTATTTATGAAATTCTGTAAGTCATCAGCTTGTTTCTTGATAAGTTGTTTTTCTTGAACTATTTCTTTTTTTACCTCAAAAAGAGTTTGAAGCCTATTGTATTCTCTAGTGATTTTGTCTCTGTCAATTAATTTTTCGTTATAATTTAAAGGTAAAACGAACGAGGAGGAGAGGAATATTTTGTGTGACTCATTGTTTACAGTTATGCTTTTAATGCATTCTTTAAAAGGAGGCTGAAATGCCAAGAATGCTCTATCTTTGCACCATTCGTAACTAGTAAAACATTTTTTTATTACCCCGTTGAGGATAGTTAAGTTTTTATTTATAATTGATAGGTCTTCTTTGCTTTCGGCATTTTCTAAACTAGACTTTATTATGCTTTCTAAAAAATCAGCATAATAAAAAAATGGGAAAAAGTTGTGTACCTCAGAAAAGTCTTGTAATTCTTCTATTTCCTTTAATTTGGATTCGATGTTTTCTAGTAGAGATACTCTATATTTATTTAAATCAATGATTTTTGATTTTATCTGGTTGATTACTGTTTCTGATAAACTGTTTTTAGCTTCTGAAAGACTTAGTGAAAAATAATTATTATGTGCGTAATTTTTAGAAATGTTTGCCGCACGCTTGTCGAAATAATATGTATTCGATGTTGTAGTAAGTATTGAGTCTAATAAAAAGTCAAACTTAGTATTTACTTCTTTTAGATTTTCAAGGTTTGGGTGAAAGTCTTTTTTGTATTTAATTAAAGTATGGAATTCACTAAATTCATTCAAAAGATTGTTTTTGAATCTTGGCTCAAAATTTAAGTATCTTTCTTTTTGGACCTGATTAGGTTTGATATTTTCCTCATAATGAGAATCTGTCAATACTTTGAAAGTGCTAAAATGGATTATTTGTAAATCATCTTTTTTTACCTCTTTGTCCTGTAAATCATGGGTATACATGAATCTTTGCTCATCTTCTTCTAATCTTTTGAGGATTTTATAAAGTAAAAAATTGCATTTGTCTCTAAGTAGAATTGTATAAGTTGGTTCATTTTGTTGAGCAACACCTAATATCTCTTTTATCTGTAGCAATTCATTGAGTGGTTCTCTGGCAACAATTAACTTATGGTCAATTAATGCCGTTCGTAAATTCAATTTAAACTTCTCATGAAGAGGTGTAGAGTCAAACTCTAAACCGGTTTCAGATAGTTTTATTTGAATAACCAAGCTTTCAATCTTGTTGTCTAATTGATTGGTCCGAAATAATGAAGTTAGCTCAGGTTTGGTAATCTCACTTTCTATTTCTTGAACAAAATGTCTGTATAGGTTGATGCTTTCATTTATTATTCCACTAAACGAAAGCGCAAAAGATGTGCTTAACTTTGAATCAAAGAAATTTTGACCATAATTATGGTGTATAGAAACTAGCTTTTGCTCAATAGTTGAAGGGAAATTGCCAACTACTTGTTGTAGTTCAATTAACTTTGTTTTAGCAAGAGGAAAATTAATATACTCTCCTGCAAGAATTGAAAAGTTTAAAGTTGTATATATCTTTTGAATGATATCGTCTACTTCTAATTTTAAACTTAATATAAAGCTTTCTTCATCTGCTACTGCATTTGATAGTTGATGTAATTGGAACCAAGCATCAGGTAAAGCTGAATTTATTAAAGTTATACAACTGTTAATGTGGTGCATATAATGTTTCTACCGCGCTCAATCTAAATATTTTGTTTTCTTTTCTAATTACTTCTGTTGGAATAGCAATGCTATTTTTATGGAAACTTCTTGCTAAATTGTATAAAGCTCTCCATGAATACCAACTATGGCTTAGTTCTACTAAATCCATTGCTGCGTATTTTATAAGGTTGTAATTGAACTCTTTTATTTTTTCTATAGAAATATCGATTTTAGTTTTCAAATCTAAATCTATTTCAGTTATTGATTTTTCAATATCAGTATGTAAGATATTTTTTATTTGTCTATCTGTAAATTGAAAATATTTCATCAAATGTAAATTGTCATAAATTTCGCTTTCGACGTGTCCATAAGGCATTGCGTAGAATTTATCAAAAACATTTAATAAATCGTTTTCTGTTCCCGCTTGGACAGCAGATACAAAGAAATGGAGTTTAATTGTTTTAAGTTTACTAAGGTCATTTATTGAAGAATTAGCTGTAGCTTCATCGTGCCATTTGGATAAATGGAAGATGATGTACTCAAAGCTTAGTATTTTGTTCTCTATTGGTGTCATAGTTGAAGCAATTTACTATTACAAATCGAATTAAGAAATATTTTAAGTTATATTATTAGTTTAAATTACGACTTATTTGAATTTATGGATGTGTTAAAAATACTATGATAGAAAGTTGCATTAATTTATAACTTTAACATATTAGAATTCAGAATGAATGTTGAAACTAATGTAAGAATTATAATTTATTTAAGTTGAATTGTTAAGCATAGTCTTTAGGTTTATATCAAGACATCGCTTGAAACCCTAACTTTGCTTCATGGCAAACCAATTTCCGCAGCAAAATCAACCACATCCATTTACCGGCTTTGTCACCGTTCGTGGGGCACGCGAGCATAACCTGAAGAACGTAGACCTCACCATCCCCAGAGATGCGCTGGTGGTGTTCACGGGTGTGTCGGGGTCGGGGAAGTCGTCGCTGGCGTTCGGGACGCTGTATGCCGAGGCCCAGCGCCGCTACCTGGAGAGTGTGAGTCCGTACGCGCGGCGGCTGTTCCACCAGATGGCCGTGCCCGATGTTGACGCCATTGAGGGCCTGCCCCCGGCCGTGGCCTTGCAGCAGCAACGCGGCACGCCCACCACGCGCTCCAGTGTGGGCAGCGTGACCACGCTCTATAACCTGGTGCGCATGCTGTATTCGCGCGCCGGAGACTACCCTGCTGGGCAATCCATCATCTACGCCGAGGCATTCTCGCCCAACACCCCCGAGGGTGCGTGCTCCACCTGCCACGGCCTGGGCCGCATCTATGACGTCACCGAACAGAGCATGGTGCCAGACCCCTCGCTCACCATCCGTGAGCGGGCCATTGCCGCCTGGCCCACTGCCTGGGGCGGCCAGAACCAGCGCGACATTCTGGTGACCCTGGGCTATGACGTAGACACCCCCTGGCGCGAGCTGCCCCAGCAAGATCGTGACTGGATTTTGTTTACCCAGGAGCAACCCGTGGTGCCCGTGTATCCCGGCTATACCCCAGAGCAAACCCGCCGCGCCCTGCAACGCAAAGAAGAACCCAACTACATGGGCACCTTCACCAGCGCCCGGCGGCACGTGTTCCATACCTTCGCCAACACCAACAGCCCCCAGATGAAAAAGCGGGTGATGCAGTACATGCTCCACACAGACTGCCCCACCTGCCACGGCAAACGCCTGAACCCCGCCTCGCTCTCCGTCCACTTCGCGGGCTATGACATCACAGAGCTGTCGCGCCTGCCCCTCCAACGCGTGGGTGATTTGCTTCAACCGTTTACCCAACCCATTGCTCCCGGCCACCCCGCGCCAGACGAGGCCCACCCAGAGCAACAGCTGGTGAAGCAGCGCATTGCCCAAGACTTGATTGCCCGTATTCAGGTGCTGCTGGATTTGGGCCTCGGCTACCTGTCCCTGGAACGAAGCACCCCCACCTTGTCGCCCGGCGAGTTGCAGCGCCTGCGACTGGCCACGCAACTGTACTCGCATCTGTTTGGCGTGGTGTACGTGCTGGACGAACCCTCGGCAGGCCTGCACCCCAGTGATACCGTGGCCCTGCTCACCGCCCTGGAGAACCTGAAGAAAGCGGGCAACTCGCTGTTTGTGGTAGAGCATAACCTGGACGTGATTCGGCAAGCCGATTGGCTCGTGGACGTAGGCCCGGCGGCGGGGGAGAAAGGCGGCGAAATCCTCTACAGCGGTCCGCCCGAAGGCCTGCAACACATTCCCAACTCCCAAACCGGCTCCTACCTGTTCGGGGCCGCCCCGGTACAGACCCGTTCGCGCCGCACGCCCACTGGCTGGCTCAAACTAAGCGGCGTCACCCGCAACAACCTGCAGAACCTGAGTGCGGAGTTTCCGCTGGGCGTGTTCACCACCGTCACGGGCGTATCGGGTTCCGGCAAGAGTAGCCTCGTGAGCCAGGTGCTGGTAGAACTGGTCGCCGATGCCTTGGGCCAGGAACTACAACCCGAGGAAGAAGAAGCCGATGCCCTGGAACGCCCCGCTCCACAGACCACCGGCGGCAGAATCGTGAGCGGCCTGGAGCACATCAAGCGGCTGGTGCGGGTAGACCAGAAAGCCATCGGCCGCACGCCCCGCTCCAACATGGCCACCTACACCGGCCTCTTCGACCACGTGCGCAAACTCTTTGCCGAGACGCCACTGGCCAAAACCCGCCGCTATGACGCGGGCCGCTTCTCGTTCAACGTGGCCAAAGGCCGCTGTGAGAACTGCCAGGGCGAAGGCTTCGTGATGGTGGAACTGCTCTTTCTGCCCAGCGTGTACGCCCCTTGCCCCGTTTGCCACGGCGCTCGCTACAATGCCCCCACGCTGGAAGTCACCTACCGCGACCTCAACATCGCCCAAGTCCTGAACCTCACCGTAGACGCCGCCCATGAGTTTTTCCACGAAGAACCCGCCATCCACCGCGCCCTCACCGTGTTGCGGGAAGTAGGCCTGGGCTACCTGCGCCTCGGCCAACCCGCCACCGAACTCTCCGGCGGCGAAGCCCAGCGCATCAAACTCGCCACCGAACTCCAACGCGCCACCCGCGGCAACACCCTGTATGTGCTAGATGAACCCACCACCGGCCTGCACCCTTCAGACGTGGAGAAACTCATGACCCAGCTGGAAAGGTTAGTAGACGCCGGCAACACCGTGATCGTAGTAGAACACACTATGCGTGTGGCGGCTGCTTCTGACTGGGTTCTCGACATCGGCCCCGGGGCAGGGGAGGAAGGCGGGCAGATTGTGGCGGCTGGTAGACCGGAGGAAGTAGCGGGGGTGGAGGGGAGTAAGACAGCTGCGTTTCTGAGGAAGGCGTTGGCGGGGTGAGTTGGGGTTTAGGAGCTGATTTTGTGGAAGGTAGGCCTAAAACATGCCGCAAGTTTGAGCGAAGCGGTAACTTGTGGCTAACCATGATGGCAGTTTGTAACTGCCCCCTAAACTATGCCGCAAGTTTAAGTGCAACGGTAACTTGTGGCTTGCTTTTTCGGCCAGTTTGCAACTGGCGCCAGTTGCAAACTGGCCATTGTTTCCACTCCAAGTTACCGCTTCGCTCAAACTTGAAGTATGGGTTCTTTAAAGGCTGTTTTTATGAAAGGACTATAAACAAAGCCTAGTCTTTATGATTCTTCTTACAAGCACGGTCATGCCCCCTAAGCTATACCGCAAGTTACCGCTTCGCTCAAACTTGAAGTATGGGTTCTTTAAAGGCTGTTTTTATGAAAATGGCTCTAAAAAGGTTACTCATGTGAAAGTCCTTTTACATGCCGCACATTACCACTTCCCTCCAACTGTAGGTTTAATCAATCCAACAAGGTAAGTTTCACCATTCCCTTACCTCCAGCATAGTCGATAGCACTGCTATATAAGTACTCCTGTGGCTCACGTACAAAGCCGGCTTCTACTGGGTTTTGATGGACGTAGTTCAACTTCTGCTCAAGCAGAAAGTTAGAGTTCAGTTCAATGGGATGGTTGTGCTGCTGCCAGAATTGGTACTGCTGGTTGTTGCTGTTGCTGCGGCCAGCCATTTGAAACATCCCAAGCAGCCACTCTTTTCTACTTTCCTGTGGGTTATCGGTGATGGCTTTTATAATGGTTTTTGCCGTGTGCTTTTTTAGATCTCGCATTATTCCTTCTAAGGGGGGTTGTCCGGTAGTGCCCAGAATTGCATGTACGTGGCTGGTCATGATGCACCACGCATACACCTCCAGACCTTTGTGCTGGATGCAGTAATTGAAGCTATCTACCAATATGTCTTTGTAAACTGGTCGAACAAAAACATCAACCCAGTTGACGGTAGAAAAAGAGAGGAAATGCAATTTGCTTTGGTCATGGATGCGGTAGTGGCGGCTCATGTGAAGGAAGTGTGTTTTGTTTCCATCTATACGAATTCAATACTTCAAGTTTGAGGTTCAATACTTCAAGTTTGAGCGTAGCGGAAACTTGGAGGAGAAACAATGGCCAGTTTGCAACTGGCGCCAGTTGCAAACTGGCCAATAACGGGAGCCACAAGTTTCCGTTGCACTCAAACTTGCGGCATTGAGGGTAGGGTAGAGCTGAAAATTTTTATGTAAAGCAGCAGCTACTTACAAGCACAATTTTTGATAATTTAGAACCATCCCCGATAATTTTGCTTGATCCAACCTAAACCCTTTCTATGATGAAAACCTTACGCCTGTATGCTGCTTTATTTGCCCTTTCTTTCCTGACCGCTAATTGTGGCAAAGACAAAGAAAAAGACCCAGATCCTGTGGTAGACGAGAGCGCCTGTTACTTTACCAGGGAGGTGTTTACCAACCCGAACACAGGGCAGACCCGGACCCGGGAGTTTGTCTATGGCAACGACCGCCTGGAGGTGATCAATGAAACCACCAACCTGCCAACGGCCACGACGCTCAACCTGGTAGCGGAGTATGATGCCCAGGGCAGGGTGTCCAGAACCGTTACCCTGGAGAATGGCCGGGAGATGCAGTTCTACACCTTTGAATACGATAACCAGAACCTGCTGCGGAAGATCAACCTGTTCACCCCACGGAATGGTGCGCTGGGACTTAATTCTTCTATGGAGTTGGGGTATAATGACCAGAAGCAAGTGGTCACGTCAAAGAATTACTTTCTGCTAGGGTCATCGCCCCTGCTCACCAATGACATTACCTATACCTATGATGCGAAAGGAAATATGATCAGAAGCCGGGAGTACCGTATTCTATCGTTCAGGGGAGCCGAGGTTTTGACGGATGTGGTGATCAATACGCAGTACACGTATGACAGCAAGATCAACCCGCATTACCGGGTGCCTTATCTGCTGTACACCAATCCTACTTCTATGGCCGTTACTTTGTCTAAGAATAACTCGGTGTCGGTGGTTTCTTCCACTTCTACAGAAGGTACCCAGAAAGGCCCCGGCACCTCAGATGTGAGACCCTTCAATTTCTCCCGCTCCTTTACGCACACCTACTCAGATGGTAACTGGCCATTAACCCGAAATGGCGCAGATGGCACCAGCACTACGTATGCCTATATCTGCGAGTAAACGGGGAAGCCTTACATAAGATAACATAGAATAGAAAAGCGGCGGAATGGGTGTGAACCCTATTCCGCCGCTTTTCTATGGGGTACCAGGTGTTTTCCCTTGATACAATATTCAACACGCTGACACGCTTCTAAAATCCGCCCATTTCTCTGGTGCTTCGGCCATTGTTCTGGGAAGAGGTACTGCCGGAACTTCCCATGCCGCCGCCGTAAGAGCTGTCATTCATAGAGCCGTAGCCACTAATATTGCCCGAGTAACTTCCGTAGGAGTTGTCGCCCCAGGTGCCGCCCATGTGACCACCCGTGTATCCGGTGCCGCCGCCGTAATTGGTGCCGCCGTAGGAACTGCCTAGGCCGGAGCCGTAAGGTTCCTGGAAGGAACGCGTACCGTAATTTGGAATACCTCGGTCTGAATGGGTGGCCGCATTACCTACGCCGCCGCCAAACTGGGAACTGCGGTATTCATTCTGGCTGCCGTCGTAATAGGCTTGCTCATCCTGACGGGCACCGTAACGCTGTTCGCTGTTAAGGGTGTTGAACCGGTCAGAGGTGCCGTCATAGCTGGAGATGCCGTACCCCTGCCTGATGTTCCCCATCAGGTCCTCGTCTTCGCCCCCAGGGGGAAGGGTTGGGTCATGCCGGAAATTATCCTGGTAGCCATCGCCAAACCGATCCTGGTTGCGGCTGAAATTGGTTTGGTAGGGGTGAGGCCCGTCCTGGTCTGTGCGGTAATGATGGGAATCTTGCAGGCGCGAGTTCTCATGCTGTCTATTATAATCCTGCCGGTGGTTCTCCGGCCGGAAACTGTGCTGGTCATGCTCCTGGTAGTGCCGGGAATACTGGTCTTCGCGGTACATGTCCCGTCCCGGTCCGTTGTAAGAGTCTTGTTGGTTCCGATGTTGGAAATTGTACCTGTCTTCCTCGTAGCGATCTCTGCTGTATCTATCCATAATTCCAAGGGTTATGTTGGTCTCACATACTCTGTTTTAACGAGGCTAAAACAGAGGGGTTTACCTGAAAATAAAACATTCCGCAAACGTGGAGTTGCAGCCCGCCGGTACCGTTTCTGGCCTCTTTTGAGGAAAGCAAAAGCAAAGCGATTCTAAAAAGAAGTAACCACGTGCAACGCCAGAACGTTTGTAAAGCGCCCGGGTGTGACAACCCCAGGCCAACAGGCAGCCGGAAAACGGCAGTTTTTTCCGGCACTTCCCGCCAGCGGGCTACCTGTAAACGCAGTAAAATCAAGCTTACCATGATGCATTCCTTGTTCTTCCGTTTCTACCCTTCTTTTCATAAAAAAACCTCAAAAACAAACCGTTTCGTGGTGTGTCTGGGGCTGCTGCTGACCCTTTGTACCGGTGTTCCGGCGCAGGCGCAAGTTGCCCCGGCAGCAGACTCTGCGGTGGCGGAAGTGCTGCCCGAATGGGCCGCTGATTCGTTGGGCAGGCGTACGCCCCGTGGAGCCGTGCAGGGCTTTATTTCGGCCTTGGCCAAAGAAGATTATGAGAAAGCCGCTCTGTATCTGAACCTGGACAGCACCTTGCAGCAGCAACAGGACGGGGCCAAGCTGGCGCATGCCTTGCAACGCCTGTTAGACCAGGGCGGGGAGATTATTCCTTACACCCTCATAAACGACACCTATACGGGCCGGGAAGATGACAACCTGGGGCCAAATCTGGATCGCATAGGATCGGCCACGGCCAATGGCGAAGAATTTGACTTGTTTCTGGAAAAACTGGAAGATCCGGAGGGTGGACCTATCTGGTTGATTTCTTCGCAGACGGTGCAGCGCATTCCCGAGATTATTGAGGAAGCCGACAAACCACTGGCCAACAAAGTGATGCCTCGCGCCGCCGTTGAAACCAAATGGAACGGCGTACCGGTGGGGCAGTGGTTTTTTATGCTGCTGATTGCGGTGCTGGCGTACACGGCGGCCTGGATTTTCATTAGACTGTTGGTGTTCATCTTGCGGCGGAGCTGGCGCAGGGCCGCCGAAGAGCACATTGAAGGCATTATCCACGCGTTCACTTTGCCTATTCAACTGTACCTGGCCTTGTGGCTGTTCATTGGGACTACGCAGCGCGTGGGCATCTCCATTATTGTGCGCCAGCAGTTCAGTCAGCTGACGGTGCTTTTGGGTTTGCTGGTGTTCCTGTTGCTTTTGTGGCGGCTGATTGAGGTGATGTCTCAGTACCTGGAGCGGCGTTTGACCCGCAAACGCAACCAGGCGGCTTTGTCGGCGGTGCTGTTTTTGAGGAGAGGAGCCAAAATTGCGATCATCGTTTTCGGGATCATTGCCTTCCTGGGCATGTTGGGATTTGATGTGACTACTGGCTTGGCGGCCCTGGGTATTGGTGGTATCGCGCTGGCGCTGGGGGCGCAGAAAACCGTGGAGAACTTTGTGGGCAGCGTGACGCTGATTGCAGATCAGCCCATCAGGGTAGGGGACTTTTGCAAGGTGGGCGATACGGTGGGCACCGTGGAGTCTATTGGCATGCGTTCTACCCGTATCAGAACCAATGATCGCACGGTGGTAACCATTCCTAACGGTGATTTCTCTTCGCAGCGCATTGAAAACTACACCCACCGCGACCGCATCTGGTTTCACCCCACCTTTGGCATACGCGCCGATACCACGCCAGACCAGATCAGGTTTTTGCTAGTAGAGCTTCGGTCTATTCTCTATGCCCACCCCAAGATTGATCCAGAGTCGGCGCGGGTGCGGTTTGTGGGAGTTGGGGATTTTTCCTATAACCTGGAAATCTTCTCCTATGTCCTGACCAATGATTTCAATGAGTTTCTGGAGATTCAGGAAGACTTGCTGCTGCGCATGATGGATGTTTTGGATACCAGCGGCACCGGCTTTGCGTACCCAACCCAGACCTTGTTCATGGGCCGTGATAGTGGAATAGCAGAGGAGAAAGCCCAGGCCACGCATGAGAAGGTGAAACGCTGGCGCGAAACCAATGACCTGCAGTTACCCCGCTTCACGCCAGAACGGATAGAAAGCCTCCGGAATACCATTCCCTATACTAACGGAAAAGAATAGTGCTGTTTAAGGGCTGTTTTCTTGAAAACAGCCCTTAAACAGCAAGAGAGTATTTTGTGTAGAAAAAGAATACTTCAAGTTTGAGCGAAGCGGTAACTTGGAGTAGAAATAATAGCCAGTTTGTAACTGGCGAAACACATGACCAGGTATAGTATCACGCCAGTTACAAACTGGCTTCAATGCCCACCACAAGTTACCGCTGCGCTCAAACTTGCGGCAGAAATGAACATAGACGAAAAGGGGCTGTTTTTAAGAAAACAGCCCCTTTTCGTATGTACTTATCTATCCCCTTCTGTTCCGTTGAATCAAGCGGTGAATGTAGGTGAGCTTTCCTATGACCGGTTCAGAGAAAGTTTCGGGGAGGATGTCTGGGAGGCCCAGGGAGCGGTTCACTTCGTTTACTTTCAGGCTGAGATCGGCGTAGCGGGCCAGCATGTCTTCTAGCTGGGTGTCTACCAAGTCATCGCTGGGCAGTTCCAGGAGGTCGTGGTTGTCGGCGGTGTCCAGGACGGCCATCATGTCCAGGTAGGTACCCCAGGTTTCGGCGAAGTCTTCCCAGGAGTGCATGGTGGCGTACGCGCTGATGTAGCTGTTTTGCCAGTTGGCTTTGGGGCCGTTTTTGTAATACTGGTCCATGGCCTCAGAATACGTAGGGTTCTCATGGTCCCCGAACACGGCTTTGTACGCTTCCTCGTCTTTGCCCTGTACCAGCAACTGCCAGTAGTAATGCCCTACCTCATGCCGGAAGTGCCCGATGAGGGTGCGCTGGGTTTCCCCGAAGGCCACCCGCAGGCGCTCGCGTTCCACCGGGTCGGCTTCACTGAGGTTGATGGTGATTTTGCCATCGGCGTGGCCGGTAAATACTTTTTCGCCTTTTTCCAGCCCTATCCAGCCCAGGACAGGAGAAGCCTCTACATCTTCTTTAAAGTCAAAGGAAAGGGGCAGTTCAAAGTTTTGGGCTTTGGTGCCGTAGGGCAGGCCCAGTTCATCTAGCAGGTACAGCAAGCGGCGTTTGGCTACTTCCAGGTCGTACCATTTCTGGGCGTTGCCCTCCACAGAGAGATCAGGGATAGTTTCGGTGTACTGACAGTAGTTGCACAACTGCTGGAAGTTACGGGCTATGTCTTGCGGGGACTCCACCATGCGGTTACACACGTTGTGCGCCGAATAGTTGAAGCATTTGACCACGTGTGCCTGGCACTGGGGGTTGGTACACACGTAGCCGCCTTTGCCGTCCAGTTCCATGGCGTGCATGCCCTCACAAACCGGGCACCAACCCACTTCTCGGTTGCAGTTCACGCAGAAGGAGTTCTCAAAAAATAGCTTGTTACCGCAAGTGCAGTGAAATGTCTTCATGTGTCTGGTTGTTAGCAGTTTCCTGCTTGTTTTTGTAAATCTGCTGCTTTACGCGGGTAAAGTACTGACTGCTGCTTGTCAGGCTTGTACGCTGGTGTGCATGGGTTCCGGGATGTTCTCAGCGCCTTGCAGGGGCGTAACCTGTACTCCATAATGGGTCTTCTGCTTGCCGTTGGTTCTGAGGGTACCTTTGATGGGGCTACAATCTGCGTAATCTGACCCGTGGGCTGCTTTGATATAGTGCGCATCGGCGAGCAAATTGTTGGTGGGGTCGAACCCCTGCCACCCAAACCCTGGAATGTAAGCCTCGGCCCAGGCGTGCATCACCGCCGAACCCGCCAGTTCCAAACCCTGGTTCAGGTACCCCGATACGTACCGGCATGGGATCTTGTTGAGCCGGGCAATGCCTATGAAGATGTGCGTGTAGTCCTGGCAAACACCCCGGCCCAGCTTTAGCACTTCGTTTGCCGTGGTGCACACGTGCGTCGGCTCGGGGTCAAACTCCAGCAGGTCATTGATGAAACTGTTCAGTTGCTGCAGGTACTCATACACGCCTTGTTCAGGTTGGCGCATGAGCAGTTTGGAGCGGTATTCTTCCTTGATGCGGGTGTAGGTGTCAAAGCCCAGGTACAAGTGGTTTTCCAGGTAAAAGGTATGGTCCTGCAGCAGGCGTTGCTCTTCTTCTACCGGCAAGGTGTCTTCCAGAGGAAAAGGCATGACGGTTTTCTCCACAATGGCCCGCATCTCAAATTGGAAGTCGTTGAAAGGCTCTACGCTGTGCAAGTTGGTCACCTCAAAACCAAAGGGGTTGGTATGCTGAAAAACCTCGGCGTCCAGGGAGTTGGTCATGGTCACGTTACGTACCACCTGGCTCTCATTCTGACAAGGCAGAATCAGGAAAGAAAAGAAGGCCTCCCTTACGTTTTCGGCATACGTGTTATGGGTGCGGTACACCACTTCGTATTCTGTCTTCATACAGGCAAGGCCTAAGCGGCCATCAATTATATTTTAAATATTTAACGTCTAACAAATAGGCAAGCTCATACACGTCATCAAGGGTTCTTTTCAGGAACTGGGAAGCTCTGTCATCTACTTCCTCTATGTTGAGGTATTGGAACCTACAGGCCAGTTTCCCGGCCATAAACTCTAGTGATTCTTTCTTGGTTTCTTCCTGCTGAAAAGAGATTCCTTCAATGCATTCTCTCACCCATTTAAGGCTATACGCAACTGACTTAGGAAATTGGGTATCTAAAAGTAAAAAATCTAACACATGGGTGCGGGTAGGGCTGGTTTTGTGGCAGCGCATGAACATGTCAAACGCCTCGGTGCTCTTGAGCGTGGTGCTCCACTGGTAGTTCTCCAGCGCGCTGCCCTGCTTTAAGGTGTCAAACTTTTCAATGTCGTCTAGCTTGGTCTGCAGAATCCTGATGACCTGGATGGCGCGTTCCAGGTGCATGCCCAATGAGATGAGCATCCAGACATCATTGTGCAGCAGCGTGTTTTCTATGTAGCCTTTGGTAATGTAGCTATTCTCTTCAATGCGGCGGGCGAAGTACTCAATTTCTTCCGCGGGCATCTCAGAAGTCATCAGTTCATTTACCTTATGGTAAAAGCGGTTAATGGCTTCCCAAAGTTCTATGGAAATACTATCGCGGGAGCCGCGGGCATTCTCCCGTATGCGGCCTATGTAACTGACAATGGAAAATAGGTTGGATTCTGAAATGGAGATAAAATCGATGACTTTGTCGTCTTCCAGCTTTTCATGCACCCCAAAGTAGGCGTCTTTGCTGCCGGCCATGTCCAGAATAGATTCCAGAATCAAATCCCGGTTCTGTCCCAGCGGCGCATCTACGGAAGATACATAATGCACCCGCGTATACCGGGCAATGTGTTCGGCTCTCTCAATGTAGCGCCCCATCCAAAACAAGCTATTTCCTATTCGTGAAAGCATATGTAGTGTAGTTCTGAGTCTTGAGTCCTGAGTTCTGAGTCAGGAGATTTATTTGTGGTGATACTTTTTTGATCGTCCCCCTTCAAAGGGGGACAAGTCTGATCCCTTTTCTTTCTGCTATTATTCGGTACCAGAATTGCCCATAGACATGCTGCCCTGCGTGCCAATAGACATGGCCTGCGGACCCATGGTCATGGTTTCGCCGTTCATGGTCATGCTTTGTTCCATGGAGCCGCTTTGTTTCATGGACATGCCCGCGCCATCATCGGCCATGACCCAGGTGTCTTTGGAACCTCCGCCTTGGGAAGAGTTTACAATCAGGCTGCCTTTTTTCAGGGCCACGCGCGATAATCCTCCTTTAAGCACGAATTGGCGGTCTTTTCCCAAAAGCGTGAACGAACGGAGGTCTACGTGCCGAGGCTCAAACTGGTCATCGCCTTCAATGAAGGTGGCGTGCATGGACAGGTTCATGATGGGCTGGGCAATGTATTTGCGCCGGTTCTCCGTCACGAGGTTCTTGAACTCGCTCAACTCTTCCTTAGAAGCCTTGCTCCCGATTAAGATACCGTACCCGCCGCTTTCGTCTACCGGTTTAATCACCAGCTTGTCCATGTTCTCCAGTACGTATTTGAAGTCGTCGTCTTTCTCGCAGCGGTAGGTGTGCACGTTGTTGAGAATGGGCTCCTGTTGCAGGTAGTATTTGATGATGTCGGGCACATAGGTGTAGACCGCTTTGTCATCGGCGAAGCCCGTACCCGGCGCATTGATGAGGTTTACGTTGCCTTTTTTGTAAGCGGCCATGATACCGGGCACGCCCAACATGGAGTCTGGCCTGAACGCCATGGGGTCCAGGAAGTCATCGTCTAGGCGGCGGTACACCACGTCCACGCGCTTAGGGCCGTTGATGGTCTTCATGTACACGAAGTTCTTGTCTACGTACAGGTCGCGGCCTTCTACCAGCGGCACGCCCATGGTGAGGGCCAGGAACGCGTGTTCAAAGTAGGCCGAGTTGTACACGCCCGGCGTAAGCACCACGCAGGTTGGGGCATCAATGCCGTTAGGCGCCACTGACTGCATGGTGGCCAGTAATTCCTGCGGATATTCCTGCACAGTATGCACATTGAACTGCCGGAACATCTGGAACAAGGTGCGTTTCATGGCCACACGGTTAGACAGCACGTAGCTGATGCCCGAGGGGCACCGCAGGTTGTCTTCCAGCACGTAGTACTCGCCGTCTGAGTGCTTGATCAGGTCGGTGCCAGAGATGTGATTGTAGATGCCGCCCACTGGTTTAATGTCCAGCATGGCCTTGAGGTAGTTCTTAGACGAGAAGATGAGCTCGGCGGGCACTACTTTGTCTCTGAGGATGTGCTGGTCTGAGTAGATGTCCTGGATGAACAGGTTCATGGCCACGCACCGCTGCAAAATGCCTTCCTCCACACGGGCCCACTCGGCGGCCGGAATAATGCGGGGAAACAAATCGAACGGGAAAATACGCTCTACCCCTTTGGCTTTGTCTGAGTACACTGAGAACGTGATGCCCTGGTTGAAGAAGGACATCTTGGCATGCTCATTCAGTTCTTTGAATTCGTCTTTGGAAAACTCCAGAAACTGCTGATACACCGCCTCGTAATGCGGATGAACCTGTCCGGGTGCCCGGAAAACCTCATCTAAAAACTGCGGCGGAATCTGATAATTGCTGAATACTTCACTTGTCTGGTTCTGGCGCAAAGCTGCATCCATATCTGTAGGTCTAAAAACGTTAGTTAGTAAGAGGTAAACCACTTTATGGGCAAAACGAGCGGTGGTTGGCTGCCCGTCATGCCCGCCTTTCTGTACTTGAGGTGCTAGGGCCCTTGCTGTTGCATGTGGCAGGTTGGCCATGTAAGTTGAATCTTTGCAGTTGCTGCGTTCTGCGTCCTGTTTGCAGCCACTCAACGTTCCTTCTCTGGCAGCCGGGTCCCTTTCTAAACGCCCCTTACGGAAAAGGGGTGCTTCTTTGTTGACCAACTACCTTGAAAAAGTGACGAAAACCAAAATAACAGTATTTGTCTGGTGGTAGGATGGTAGTTACCGCAGGTTTTCTTTGCTTGGAAAGGTAGATTTTCACTTGTATTGAGTGTGTAGTTTGCAGGTGGATGGTGGTGGATTTGGTTTGCGTTTTGTTAGGGAGTGCCTTTTGCCTGCTGCTGGCGTGGCGGCTGGTGGATGCGGTGCCCTTATGCTTTGTTGTTTCATGGTTTCCCTCCATGCGCTCACGGCCGCGAGGCCCCGTCTTCCCCTCACGCACTGCCCTTTCGGCCTGAGTTGACTTTTGCGCTTAGTTTTGCCTTTCCAGGGCCAAAAGCGAGGCGCGCTCGGGAAAGACTGGAAAGGGGAAAGTAGCGGATGGACTTCTGCCCTCTAGAGCAGAGACTCCCCCTTTGAAGGGGCGAAGGGGGATGTTTACACCTGCCGGTTCTCACGCATTCCAACTAGTAACCATGGTTCAAGTCTGTGACTTGGACCTATCATGCCCGGAAGTTTGAAACTTCCGTGAGGCGTGAGCCTCAAAAACGTTTGCGAACTCCATAAAGTCCCTGCTCTTTACAGGGTAACCATTACCTTCAGGATCACACCAGACATCAAGAAAGACCCAGAAAACTTACTGGAGCGTTTTGGGTCCGTTTTCATGAAAGTAAGCCTTAAACTTGAGGGGGCTTGTTTGAGGAATGCGGCCCACTTGGTAGAGTGGAAAGTTTGAATCAGAATGAGGTATGGAAAACTAGCGTAATATCTTTATTCTTGTAAGAACAATCCTTCGCCTTGCCTCATGAAAATTCCATACACATTCCTTGCCGCCTCACTTTGTGCCTTTTACGTGGGCTGTACTTCATTCAGAAATACTTTAGCAAATCAAACACCTGAAGAGTTGCCCGCAAGTGCGATGCAGCCGGTAGGAAGATACTTGGTGAACAAGGACCAGCATTTGGAGTTGATCAGTTCGGCGGCGCATGCGGGTTTTAGGTTTGAGGGGACGGAGGCGCGTATCATAGCCTCGGCGGCTTATGCGGGTGCCCACAGTTACCTGCAGTATGAAGTAGATGGTGTTTATCAGAAACGGGTCAGAATAGACGGGCAGCAAGATACAGTGTTGATTACGGCTCCTTCGGCGGGGAAGCATATGGTTTGGCTGTACAAAACCACCGAAGCCCATACCGGTGCGTTGGTGATTCAAAAGATTCTGGCGCCTAACGTGAAGGCGCTCCCCAAACCGACGGCACCTTTGATAGAGTTTATTGGGAATAGCATTACGTGTGGTGCAGCGGCAGATCCGTCAGATGTACCCTGCGGTACTGGCGAGTACCACGACCAGCACAACGCTTATATGGCCTATGGTCCTCGGGTGGCCCGGGCGGTAAACGCTGATTTTATTTTGAGCAGTGTGAGTGGCTATGGAGCCTACAGGAACTGGAACAGCAACGGGCCCACCTTGCCCGATGTGTATGAGAAAATAGATTTTCAGGCTAAAACGGCCCAGCCATGGGTTTTCGGTAAGTTCTCGCCGCAGATTGTTAGTATCGCCTTGGGGACTAATGATTTCAGCGACGGTGACGGTAAAACTCCCAGGCTTCCTTTTGACAGTGCTCGTTTTGTGTCAAGCTACATCAGCTTTGTGAAAAACGTGAAAGCGAAGTACCCGCAAGCCAGAATTGCCTTGCTCAGTAGCCCTATGCTGAACGGACCCAAAAAGCAGACATTGGAACATTGCCTCACGGCGATAAAGAAAGAGATTGACGCAGCGTATCCATCGACTAGGCCTGTGGCGCTCCATTTCTTCAGACCCATGCAGGCTACGGGTTGCTCGGGGCACCCCAGCGTGGCCGAACATGGCGTAATGGCCGCTGAACTGGAGCCTTTCTTTAAAGGATTGTTATAAAAAGTCTGGTTTCTTTTCTTCCTGTCTCATGGCTTGAACGAGATCGTATAGACAAGCTTCTATTTAAACAAGTTTCGATCCAGTAAATAACATCAACCCCGCCTCCTTGGCCTGTTCCCCGGCAGGCCAAGGAGGCGCGGAAGTTACTTCCTCGGTATAGAAAAGGTGTAGCTGTGCATCTTTCGGCTCCAAGTTTCCGAAGAAGGTCAAGTTCCTTTTGTAGAACAGCATGGTGCCTGCCACTCAAAAGCTGGTGGTTGGTTGCCCTGAGGTATGAAAATGAATCTAGTGGTACGCTCCTAAACCGAAAGCGGAGGGGGGAGTGCTTTGGTTTTTCTTTATTCAGTCAAAAGCAGGGGGAGTGCTTTTGACTTTTTGTTTTAACAACCGGGGGCTAGTTGCTGGTTTTAATCTGGCGGTTTATTACTTCCAGAATCAGGCGTTCAATGACATCGTTCTCTAACTCTGGATTGCTACTGGCAATGAATTCAAACACCTTGTGCTGAAGTAGTTGTTTTCCTATTTCGGTACGGTTTTTTAAGCCAGACACCTTCACGAACTGGTCAATTTTGGAGTTGACAAAAATCTCCAGGTTTTCGGGTCTCAGGAAAATGTCGGTGAAGTTATTGACGGCAATGTTGGCCTGTGCGCCAGTCCTGCCACCGGAAGCCTCCTTGCGGATGTTGTTTTTGATGGTCTTCACTTCTTCTGTCAGTTTCTCAAGGGAGTCAAGGATAATTTTGTCAGCCGTGATTTCCTTGGAAGATACCTTTTCGCTTTTGTCTTCCCCTAGCTCTTTGAAAAAAGTCACTGCTTCTGGGTTCTCTTCATAGGTTCTGTAAGTGGACTCAATTTTACTTCTGAGTTCTTTCTTGAAAGCCACAATGGGAGTAAACCGCAGGTCTCTAGGATAGGTGATGGGTTTGATAGGCGAGGCATCAAAGTTATAGTCGGTCACGTCATCTTTGATAATGATAGTGGGTTTGTCCAGAGCCAGACGCAGGCCTAGTTCAAACATCACTTTAGGGTTTTTGGCGCTTACATCAAAAACAATGATAGGATTGGTGTAGATGCTATGAACGTTCCGCTTGTGAATAATGCCTGCCTCATCTGCATTGCTCACCAGAGACGGTTCAAACCCAGCATCTTTGATGACATCCTGCACAATGGAAAATACTTCTACCCAATGCTCAGCGGGTAAACCGTCTATAGCTGAGATTGGCATAATGACTCCGCAGGTCGTGATGTCCCTGTCTTTATCGTTTTCTCCTATTTTTATTTGAGCCTTGGTACTCATATAAGTTAGTATGGGTATAAGTATATTCTTATTTTATCTTCTGATATATAGTCAAGTTGAGAGTATTGCTCCTGCCAACTATAAACAATATCTGATAAAATATTGAGATTCTTAAATGCAAAAGAAATAGAGAAGGAATCAGCCCCTTTTTCCTGGCTTCCGTAAAAGACAAGTTTTCTGGGCTAACTTCACTAGAACCACAAAAAAGCCGTTTTCAGCCTGAAAAATGTAACTGCATCTAGTTGAATAAATATTCCAAAAAAATAATATTTTGCTCTGATCCAGGAAAGGAATGGGTGCGGGCAAGTACTTGCCCCGCTAAAAAGTCGGGTAGCTTTTATTTGAACGTCAGAATGCTCGTTCTTAGTACATTGCAACTAGAAAGCAGAATCATGTAATCCCTTCTGCGCCGCGTCGTACTTATTTTGTTCAAAATATTCCCCTTTCATATTGGCGCGGTTGTCTTAGGGATAGTGGCAAGTGGTGCTATTATTTGCGGTTTTTGGGTAAGGTGGCTTGAAAATATGACTATTCTGATTGAATGCGTCTATGTTCTTTTGGGTTAGATTTGCTAAGTAGTGTAATAAAGCTCTATTGGAAGTCATCTCAAGTTCAGACAAATTATATTTATTGGTGAAGCACAGCAGTTCTTCCAAAGTTTTAGATAAAACCTTGATGACAGGGCACAACTGTACTATGAAAACTTGAACCAAGCGCAATGAAAGTTGAACAGTGAGGGGGATAGTAAAAGCTAAAACGTAGAAGCTTGCCAAAGGTTAACGCTATTGCTCTTTCAAGAACCACGCTACCGCACTTTGGGAAATGGAGTCCGGAATCTCGTGTTCACCGTCAAATTCCAGGTAGTTGACGGGTAAGCCCTGGCGTTGCAAATCATGGTTGACCTGCCGGCCGCAGGGATCAATGGGCAGCACGCCATCGTTTACTCCATGCGAAATGAACACCTCTGGCGAGCCATGTTTTTCACGGGTGAACGAGAAACCCGGTGAGAAGGCAATCAGGTGCGTGAACAGGTCGCCGTTGGTTAACCCCAGGCACAACGCGTACGAGGCCCCGTCAGAAAAACCACCTATGGCTATGTGTGTAGGATCAATGGCGTAGGTTTCCAATACCTGGGTCATGGCCTGGTCTAAGAAGATCACATCTGGCCCGAAGGAGTCACTGACAATCACATCCCAGGTGTATTTGCGCGACGCTGGGGCAATGAGGATGAGGTTATTTGCATCGGCGTAGCGCTGGAGCAGCCACATGCCTTGCTCTGGGTTTCCGCCGGAGCCGTGCAGCATAACCGCCAGGGCAGCAGGTTTAGCGGCATTATACCCTTTGGGTACGTAAAGCAACCCGTCTTTGCTGGCGTCCAGACCCAAGGGTTGCAGACCTACCATGGGCTCCTTCCCGGCGGTAGGTTCCCCGAATTTTACCGAAAGGCGGCCGGTGCTGTAGTTGTCTCTAGGAATAGTCATCTGGCTGGCTTCTTTACAGTTAGACAATATGATGCATACGGCAAAAAGCCAGACTGTTATGCACCCGCAAGCGGTTATTTTCAGGAAAGGAAAGCCAAAGAGGAACATACGCCGGGTTGGGTAAGGCGAGTACTTTTCTATCTACGTGCCCATCTTGTCACTAGCCCTGTGGTTTAGGCCTTTATTTCTGAAAACAAGAGGTAAAACAACGCAACAAATCAAGTTATATAACTATTTCTCTGCATGCGTACCTCGTTACATGGTAACGAGGCTACATTGTTGGTCTGTAGCGACGTTACCCTGTAACGTCGTCTTCTTACGAAACGGATTCGTCCTCATCCGCGAAGCAGCCGTTTTCTGCTTCTTTAGGGGTTACCAGGAACAGCAACTCGTTCCCCTTCTTGCCGGCCAGGTGAATAGCTTCCATTTTACGAAGGCAGTAGGTGATCTGTCGGCACCGGTGCAGCGGCAGTTGCAAGACTGCTTCCAGGTCGCGGTTGGAAAAGGGTTGAGGGAGGTTAGTGGGCAGGAATTGTAGAAAATCAGTGGGGTGGGAGAACCGATGGGTACTGAGGACTTCCAGCAGTTTCCGGTCTTTGATGCTCACTTTTTTGCGGTGCTTGCTGCCTTTCCCGTCGCGGCAACGCACTTCCTCTTCCCTGATGATGGGAAACTCCAGCGTGAAATTGGGATGCTTCACCAACTCCGGAATACGCACCAGTTCCTCAAAGAGGTCGGTTAACGCGCCTCGGTAGGTAGACTTGCGGCGCGAAAGCACCGAGGTTCCTTTGCCGTCTACCTGCACCACCCATTTCTCATAGGTAATAGGGTGCAGCAAATGCACGGGATGTTTCTTTAGCAAGGTCTGCAGTTTGGTCCTGATAGCCGAGAAATTACGCGTCTGTATCTCTACTAACTGCGGGCCGCGCACCAGGTCAATCACAAATCCGTCTACCGGTACTTCAAATCTATCTTGCGGCTGCGCATACCACTGTTTCAGGCCCGCGTGCAGGGAGCGTTCATTCTGTAGGTTAATTCCGTTGCGCTCGGCGGCGTGTTTCTCTTTCTCTTCCAATGCGGCCCAGCCTCCCGGTTTCAATTTCGTGCCCAAAACTACAGATTCAGGGGCTCAATTGCACTTAGAAATTGTTTTTGGTTTTTAGCGAGCCTGAAGGTGACAGTCTTCGTCTAGTACTTTCCTTCACGCGCCGGGAACGCGAGTGAGAGAGACGCTGCTTTTAAAGCGCAGTAACAAGGGAAACAAACCCCTGTAGGAAATCAGAGCCCTCAGCAAGCAAAACAATCAGCAATACTGGGAGGTGCTGCGTGAATGATTATGCAGGAGGATAACCCCAGCCAGATGTTTGAAGTAAACATAGTATCTATACTATGGTAAAAAGCGCAGAAATGTAAAGTTCTGGCTGCCATAGACTGTACCTTAACCTACGGCCATGTCAAGTAATGCTAAAATCACCAAAAGAGCGTCAAAACGGGACATTGTGGTCATTGGGTCTTCGGCGGGAGGCGTGACGGCCTTGCTGGAGTTCTCCAAAAGTTTACCCGCCGATTTTCCGGCTCCCATCTTTGTGGTGCAGCATGTGGCGCCGCATACGCACAGCATTCTGCCAGATCTTATTTCCAGAGTGTCGCGGTTGAAGGCCAAATACCCCCAGAATGGCGAGAAATACAAACCAGGGTTTATCTACCTGGCTCCGCCAGACCACCATCTGCTGCTGGAAGGCGACAAGGTGCTGGTGACCAGAGGACCCAAGGAAAACAAGTTTCGGCCGTCTATAGATGCCCTTTTCCGGTCGGCGGCGTATGTGCACGGGCCGCGCGTCATTGGCGTGGTGCTCACCGGGTATCTGGACGACGGCACCTCGGGCTTATGGACTGTGCAGCGTCTGGGCGGCATGACCATTGTGCAGGACCCCTTAGACGCCCCTTTTCCCGACATGCCTGCAAACGCCCTGGAGTTTGTAGACGCAGACCACGTGATTCCGCTGGCCGAGCTTTCGACGTTGCTGGCGCGCCTGACCACGGAAGAAGCTCCGGCTGCGCCGAAAGTGTCTACTAATGACCTGGAGAAGATCAAGATTGAGATTACCATTGCGCGGCAAGACAACGCGTTTGAGATGGGCATCATTGACAAAGGGAGCCTCACGGCCTTTACCTGCCCAGATTGTCACGGCGCCTTAACGCAGTTGATTGAGGGCAACCTCATCAGGTTCCGGTGCCATACGGGCCACGCCTACACCATCAGTTCCCTGCTCGCCGAGGTCACCGAATCGGTGGAAAGTATGCTGTATCAGGGTATGCGTGGCCTGGAGGAAACCAAGATGCTGCTGGAGCACATGGGCGATCACTTTCAGGAGGCAAAGCAGCAAGACGTGGCCAGTTTGTTTTACCAGAAAGCCGAGGAAGCCGGAAAGCAGGCGAGAGTCATCCATGACAATATCTTCAAGCATGAACTCCTGAGCGGCGACATCCAATACCAGAAGAAGAAGCTGTAACCTTACCTTGTGCTTTACATTCTGGGCCCCGGTTTAAGCCTTGTTTTCAGAAAAGCGGGCTTAAACCCAGACGGCTCACGTCCTGCCTTCAAATCCTTTTTGCCTCTTTTCAGGAAAACAGCCTCTAAACGTTTCCTGCCCGTAGGAGAAATGGGATTGGTCTGCGGGAAATACTTAAATCATGGTTCTCTGTTAACAAAACCGCTTTAGGGGCGTACCCTTTAGCAGAAGTTAACCAATTGAATTTGATAGGTATATGATAGCAGTGATCACAGGAGCATCCAGTGGAATTGGGCGGGCCACCGCGTTTGAGTTCGCCCGCAAAGGGTATGAGTTGGTGCTGGCCGCGCGTTTTGGGGCTGGTTTAGACGAAGTAGTAGAAGAATGCAACCGCCTGGGCGGAAATGCCGTGGCCGTCCCGACGGATGTTTCCAAGGAAGAAGACGTCAACGCCCTGGCTTTCCATGCGCAGTCTACCTTTGGCGGATTTGACGTGTGGGTGAACAATGCCGCCGTAGGTTTGTTCGGGCATTTTGAGGAAATCCCTACGGAAGATATCCGGCAGTTGATGGAGGTCAATATGTTTGGCTACATCTACGGGGCCCGGGCCGCCGTCCGGCAGTTCCGCGCGCAGGGCTATGGTACGCTCATTAACGTGTCATCTATGGCGGCACTGGTGGGGCAACCGTTCTCCATTCCGTATACCATGAGCAAGTTTGCGGTGCGCGGCATGAGCATCAGCTTAAGCCAGGAACTCGCCGATGAAGAAGACATCCATGTGTGCTGCGTACTGCCCGCGGTAATTGACACCCCTATTTTCCAGCACGCCGGTAACTACATGGGGCAGGCCATCAAAGCGCCAGACCCGGTGATTCCGGCCAAACGGGTAGCCAAAGCCATCTATAAGCTCACCAAAAAGCCACAGGAGCAGGTGCAGGTAGGAAACATGAGCCGCATGATGCGGTTCCAACGCATGGTGTCGCCGGCCTTGCTGTTTGACAAGTACATGCAGAAAATGATTGCCCACAACCATTTCAAGAGCAAACCTTCGCGTCCGTTCCAGGGTAATTTATACGAACCCATGACCAACTGGAACAAAGTGAATGGCGGCTGGTTGCCCGAAGATTCAGGAAAAGGCACCGGAAAAGCCCTGGCGGTTCTGGGTGGCGTGGCGCTGTTCGGGGGCATTGCATATTACCTGATGCAGCAAAAGAAAGGGGCTACATTCAGTTTCCCTTACTCTAAAAGACCCGCTTCTACGCCCGCCACGTATCCGGTAGCCGCCGATTACACCACCGGCACTTTGAGCGGTACCCCGGGAGTATACGGCAGCACCCCAGATATGACGAACGAAAGCCCTGCCAACGCCCCGGTAAGTTCAGAAAGCATCACCATTGACAACCGGTCCGAAACCAGCGGAAGTATCAGCGGCGGTTACGGCAGCACGGCTGGTTCTGACATTTACGGTACCGGAGTAGTGGGCCAGAGCGATGCCACTTCCAACACCGGAAGCGCAACTGATGAGTACCGCCCGTCTAGTGATCACCTGGGGGGAACAACCGGAACGTCTGGCGCTACCACCCCCGGAACTCTGTAAATCTTCAATTCACCTGATACCAGTAGGCAGCCAGGGCTTTCTCCAGAGAAATGGCCTGGTTGCTTCTGAGCAGTGTTGCCCTAAAAGCCAGAAAAACCACTAAAAACGGACGTGCGGTATGAAGAAGTGGAAAAGACAAGTGCGGGAGTGTTGGTTTCTGTTTTTGCTTTGTTTTCTGAACATAGGCTGTAAAGAGGCCCCGCCGCAAAGTGCCGGACAAAAGGCTTCGGCGCAGCCCGTAGCGCAGCGAAACAACAAGGCTGTCAAACTCACCATTCCCAATTATCCGCTCAGAAATGAACGGGATTTGGACATTCTCCTGCAGGAAATCGGCGATGCCCGGGTTGTGTTACTGGGCGAAGCCTCGCACGGAACTTCAGAATATTATCTGTGGCGGGCCGCCATCACCAAGCGGCTCATGCAGGAAAAGGGCTTCGACTTTATGGCCGTGGAAGGGGAGTGGGCCGATTCTTACCGCGTCAACAACTTCATCAAAGGACCCCGGAAAGACAGCCTAGCGGCCGTGCAACTGTTGGAACAGTACAACCGCTGGCCTACCTGGATGTGGGGCAACTATGAAATAGCCTCGCTGGTGACTTGGCTCAACGACTACAACCAAAACAAACCAGCCACTGAGAAAGTAGGCTTCTACGGACTGGACGTGTACTGTTTGTGGGAGTCGATGACCGAGCTCATGCCTTATGTCAAAAACAACGCAGATTTAACCAAAGCCGCGAGGGGAGTACACCAGTGCTTCCAACCGTTCTCATCTGATGCCATGGAATACGCGAACGCGGTAGCCAATGCTTCGGCCAATTGTCGGGCAGAAACCAACCGTCTCTGGAAAGAAATTCAGCAGCAAAAACCAGCCGAAGGCACCCAGCAGACCGAGGCCCAGTTCGTGGCCGAGCAGAACGTGTTGGTAGCCCTCAACGGAGAACGGTACTACCGGGCCGCCGCCAGCAGCAACACCGAGTCCTGGAACATCCGCGACCACCACATGGCACAGACCCTCAAACGCCTCCTCGACTTTCATGGGCCAGCGGCCAAAGCCATTGTCTGGGAACACAACACCCACGTAGGCGACGCCCGCTACACCGACATGGCCAGCAGCGGCGAGGTGAACGTGGGGCAATTAGTACGCAAGGAATACGGCGAAGAGAATGTCTTTGTGGTGGGTTTCGGGTCTCACCGGGGCACCGTGATTGCGGCCGGCGGTTGGGGGGCGCCCATCAAGACCATTGCGGTGCCACCGGCCACGCAAGGCAGTTGGGAACAGATATTGCATCAGTTAAGTCCTATCAATAAGATTATCCTGTCTAAGGACATAAGGGATAACAAGGTGTTAAATAGACCCGTGGGACACCGGGCCATTGGCGTGGTGTATAATCCTAAATTGGAGCACCTGGGCAATTACGTGCCCTCAGTCATGCCCAAGCGGTACGATGCCTTTATCTTCCTGGACAGCACCCGCGCCTTGCGGCCTATTGAAACCATCACCGTCCGGAATGAACCGCCAGATCTATACCCATCGGGCACTTAAATGCGTACCTCTTTTTATCATTTTTTTGTGAGTTAGCATAGGCGAATCCCTGCGGTTATACCTGTGCTGAAATAAAATAGCGCATCTTTGCGCCCTCAACTTTGTACAATGCAGTTACTACAAAAGCAAAGGATCTTCCTGAGTGTCTTCTTTTTCTTATCGGGGTTTAATTTTTCCAGTTGGGCTTCCAGAATTCCTACCATCAAACAAGCGTTACACCTCAATGAAGCCGAGTTAGGGACCATTCTGCTCACCATGCCGGTTTCTTCCTTGATTGGGGTGCCCTTGTCTGGGTGGTTGGTTTCTAGGTTCGAGACCCGAATTCCGCTGTCGGTGGGTTTTCTGCTGAATTCCGTTGCTTTGTCCCTGATTGCGTTTGCTTCTACGCCGGTCATGTTGTCATTGGTGTTGTTTCTGTTCTCTTTGAGCATGCGCATCTTCAACATCTCGGTGAATACCCAGGCCATCACCCTCCAGAAACAATTTGATAAGAAAATAAACGGTTCTTTTCACGGACTCTGGAGCACCGGCGGTATTCTGGGCGTGGGCTTCACCACCCTGTTGATTTCTATGAATGTACCCATGGTGCCGCACTTGCTCACGGTGTCGGTGATTAGTGTTTTGGTCACGTTGTATTCTTTCCAGTACCTGTTGCGCAACGACCAGTCGGCCTCGGGCAGTAAACTTTCCTTCAAAAAGCCTGATCCGTTTATTCTGTACCTGGGGCTGCTGGTGTTCTTTGCCGCCGTTTGTGAAGGGGGTATGTTTGACTGGAGCGGAATTTACTTCCAGGAGGTAGTGAAGGAAGACGTGTTCACGGTGGGGTATCTCACGTTTATGACGTTCATGGCGCTCTCGCGGTTTATGTCTGATCTTATCATTGACAAGATTGGCATGGCCACCACCTACATGCTCAGCGGCGTCTTCATTTTTTCGGGCATCAGCTTAGCCATTCTGTTCCCTACTTTCTGGCCGGCCATGCTCGGGTTTTCGCTGGTGGGTTTTGGCACGGCATCCGTCATTCCTATGACCTATACGCTGGCCGGAACGTCCAAAACCTATTCGCCGGGCATTGCCATTTCCCTCATTGCCACCTTCGGGATTGTGGGCATGCTCATAGGGCCGCCCATGATTGGCTACCTGGCGCACGCCTTCAGCCTGAAAGTCTCCTTCATCGCTTTCGCCCTGGCCGGACTCATGCTGATTCCCTTCGCCAGAATGTTCTTCAGGCTGGAGCAGCCCCAAGAGGAAGCGTATGATCTAGGAGCCAAAGAAGTAGCGTAGGCTTGTCTGGCCGAAGGTTCTAGTTTACTAAGTACGGAGACACAAAGAAAGCTTCCTTTATTTGTTTGTCATCTGGAATGATCTTGATGGCGAACGGCAGAAGCAGGTATGAATGGCAATTCTAGTTCGCCCACGAGATCCTTTCAGGATGACAGAATTTGTGTTTTATATGTTCAATTACTTAGTTAGCTAAGCCTAAGCATTCTGATGTTGGTGGCCGGTAGTCTCCATTCTGAGGTTCTGATGGTTCTAAGCGTTATTTTCAAAAATTGCCCCAAAGGGTATGCAATCCTATTCCCGAGGGCGGCTATTTTCTGGTCTCTGAGTTGGAGGCACGCCTGGTAAGGAGGCCCTGACTTTTGGTGTAGTTCATGGGCAAACCGCCAGGCCCCGTCACGGGCTACCTGAATACTGAAGCCGGTGAGCAGTTCGTCATGGTTTTTGCCGTACACATCCAGCAACCGGAACAGCGGCGACACTTTGCCCAGGTTGTCCTGCACTTTGTCTACCATGGCCTTCAGGATGGCATTGATGCGGTTGAAGTCGTTTAAGATAGGTTGAATGTCCTGGCCTTGCATGGTCTTAGCGGTGGCAATGCCCAAATCCAGGTTAATGTGCGCGTTCATACCCAGCAGCAGGTGTTGCAGAATAATAGCGTTTGAAGAGCTACAATTCTTAAAAGCTACTTCCCAGGAAAGTGTTGGCTTTTTCCCGGCTTTCCAAAGGCGCCACGCCTCCAGATAACGGTTGGCGAAGAGCACATCCAGGCGCTCCATGCGGGCATTATCCTCAAACTCCTGCTTGAGAATTCCTTCCTTTACCCGGCACGTCACGCAGTAGTACAAAACCGCAAAATAACCGGCCCGGTCATTGGCCTGAATACACTGCTGAATGATCTTGTCCAATTCAGCAATTACCTCGTCAATGGAGGTACATTGGTCTTGCATGACTAACATCTTCCTTCCCTTTAAATGTACTGGAAGTTACAATTTTTCAGGAATAAAGCCTTGCTAGTGAGGGAGATAATTGTGCGCTATTTCCCAGAAATGTACGGACAGGTCGCGACCTGTCCTACGGTAGCAGAAACCTTCTCTTGCAGATAGAAATGGTAAATTGAAAGCCAGTCACTAGCGTAAGGCAGGTGAAAAAGTAAGGGCAATCCCTTGTGGTTGCCCTCACACGTTCAGATTCTCCCTTCAAGGCCATCCTACCCCACAGGATTTTGTACGAATTCCGTCCTCCTTCAAAGGGCAGGGCCGTTAAGTTCTAAGAATTGATATGGTTCAAGTTTTCAACTTGGACCTAAAATGAGCTGAAGTTTGCAACTTCAGTGAGGCGTTAGCCTCAATTTCTGCAAGAAAGGCAATGGACTTTACCGCAGTTTAAGCCTCCAATGTAAAACTTAACGGCCCTACCTTTGAAGGGGGCGAAGGTGGATGATTACTCGTGCTAATGGCGCATTCCCGAGAATCGTTATGATTTGTTTTATTGCTGTTGCTAATGGTTCTTCCAACGCCTTGGTCATCCCCTACCCCCTTCAAAGGGGGACGAGATGCGTGTGAACCATGTGTATTGGATGAGCTTCAAGGGGAGAATCTACTATCGGAAGGATTTCTACTAGCAGAGGCGTAGTCTCTTTGGAAACAGGAAAGGGCAACCACCAGGGATTGCCCCTACATTGTGGCACATTGAAAAATCTTCCAGATTCTCATCTAAAAACCCGCAGCGGCGTCATCCCCCCTGGGGTCTGCGCCGCCTTCTAGTTGGCCGTTGGGTAAGACCAGAATTCCGGCTGCGCGGCCGATGCCTCCGGTTTTGGGGGCGATTTTGTGGCCTTTGAGCCAAAGACCCAGACCAGTTCCGAAACCAAGTGCTCCCCATTCAGACAAAATCCAGTTGGGTTTCCATTGGTGGTGGAACCGACCCGCCGAGATGGCTCCCTGCATGGTGTGACCGTGTACGGTTACGTTCTGGATGATTTGGTACACGGTGGTAATGATGGTGGACCCGCCCATGGCACCCACTACCATGAACAACTTTCCGTCTTTTTCCAGAATGGTGGGGGTCATGGAGCTGAGCATGCGTTTGCCGGGGGCAATGGCGTTGGCTTCTTCGCCCACCAGGCCGTAGCTGTTGGGGAAGCCGGGCTTGATGCTGAAATCGTCCATCTCGTTGTTGAGCAGAAATCCGGCTCCGCCCACAAATACCTTACTGCCGAAACTGCTGTTCAAAGTAGTGGTTACGGACACGGCATTGCCCTCAGCGTCTACCACGGAGTAATGGGTGGTGTGGTGGCTTTCCGGCAGGGGAGGCGTACCCGGAGAGACGGCATTGCTGGAGGTGGCTTTCTTAGGCGAATAGCCTTTCATGCGGCTCTTGATGTACGTTGGGTTTAAGAGCCCTTTTACCGGAACTTCGTAAAAATCGGCATCACCGAAATGCCGGGACCGGTCGGCGTACACGCGACGTTCGGCTTCAATCATGAGGTGCGAAGTGGCGACCGTGTTCCAGCCCCAGTCTTTTAAAGGGTAATCTTGGGAGATGGTCAGGAGCTGAATTAACGCGATGCCGCCGCTGGACGGGGGAGGCATGGAGATGATGCGGTAGTCGCCCACCTGTCCGGTGATGGGGGTTCGCCAGACGGAGCGGTAAGCCGCCAAATCTTCGTGGGTGATAATACCGGTACCCCGTTTCATCTCGGCAGTGAGCAAATCTGCGGTTCGGCCTTCGTAGAAACCCGCCCGGCCTTTGTCCCGAATCAGTTCCAGCGTACGGGCCAGGTCTTGCAGCCGGAGGGTATCGCCTTCACGCCAACGGTCTTTGAGGATGAAGTCGGGCCGGACGGTGTTGTATTGGAGGAAGTCTTTTCGCTGTTGGTTCAGCTTTTTTGCCTCTTTTTTGGTGAGAGGAAAGCCTTGGGCCGCCAGGTTTACCGCCGGTTGCACCAACACCGGCCAGGGGAGCCGACCATATTTCTCGTGCGCCTGCACCATGCCGTCTACGGTGCCGGGAACGCCCGGCGCCAGGTGCCCTTTGTAGCTCAGGTTTTCAATGACTTCGCCCTGACCGTTCAGGTACATGTCCCGGTGGGCGGCACCGGGTGCTTTCTCGCGGTAGTCCAGGGTAATGCACGTGCCGTCTTTTTGCCGAAGCACCAGAAAACCGCCTCCGCCTATGTTCCCGGCGTCTGGGTAGACCACGGCCAAAGCAAACTGCACCGCCACGGCCGCATCCACGGCATTTCCGCCGCGCCGCAGAATATCGGCCCCCACGGCCGAAGCCAGCGGGTGCGCCGACACCACCATCGCCTTCTGGGTAACTAATCCTCTGGTCTGAAGATTCGGACTGCTGCAACCCACCAGCCCCAGAAAAACGAAGAGAAACGTGATTTGCCTTTGTGCCACTTCTTGCGGAAGGATTTGGTGAGAAGAAAAACTCTTTGGAAGTGTTTACCGCAAAGGTGGGGTGGAGGTTTAGAAGGAGGCAAGGAATAGGGGTAAGTTCGTTTTGAGGCTATCATATAAGCCTTGAGAATGTCTGTTAATACTTAAAGTTTGATTTTTAATAAAAAAATTTTCACAGAATAGGATAACGCCTTCATACTGCTAAATTTGTTAGTAAATAAAAGTTCGTATTCTAACGATAATGGAAGAGATTCAAGATTTTATAACTAATATCTCAGAAAGGTAAGGAATACAAAATTACCTAAAGCAAAGGCATTGTGGCCTTTATTTGAACTGATTAGCAACTCAATTCATGCTATTGAAGAGAAAGGGAATTTAAGTTACGGCATGATAGAGATAAATCTGCTACGGCAGGGTGATGCTGAGACATTGAGACAACTTGATGATATTGAAAGATATCCCATTGTTTCTTTTATAGTTTCTGATAATGGTGTAGGTTTTACTAATAGAAACTTTAAATCATTCCTAACAGCAGAGTCAGAATATAAAATAGAGAAAGGTGCCAAAGGAATAGGAAGATTTGTATCCTTGAAAGCTTTTAGGTCTGTTCTATTTGAAAGTACATATTTGGAGGGAGACGAGGTCTGGCTTAGAAGTTTTGAGTTCAAGGCAATAGATAAAGGAATTGTTAGCTACAACAACATCAAACTTGAAAACGGTAATAGTAAAACTACAGCTACACTTAATATTTATAAAGAGGAGTATAAGAGCTACTGTCCCAAATCTTTAAATGAAATCGCCGAAAAGATAGTTGAACACTTCTTGGTTTACTTCATTCAAGAGAAATGCCCGTACATTAAACTTATCGATACTAATGGGGAAGAACTGTTACTTCAAAATTACTACGGTGAAACTTTCAAAGGATCGATCAAAAGAGAGTGCTTTGATATAAATGGTGAAACGTTTGATGTTTCACTTCTCAGAGTCTTTAATACTAGGAAAACACATCAGATTCATTACTGCGCCAATGAACGAGAAGTAAGTCACGAGACTTTGACCAAGTATTTGCCAGACTTGGGAAAGAACATAAAGGATGAAGACGGTACCCTTTTCGTTTATCACAGTTATATAACAAGTCCTTTCTTAGATGAAGCTGTTGATAATGAAAGGATAAGCTTTAGCATTGAGAGCGATAATGAAGAAAGTGATGTTGCTGAAAGTAAAGAGGAGATTACATTAACATCTATCCGTCAGAATACAGTAGCTAAAATTGAGAGTATCCTGGAACCATATTTAAACACCGTCAGGGGAGAGAAGTTTGAGGCTTACAAAGAGCACATTATTAGAGAAGCACCTCAATTTAGATCAATACTAAAATACAGGCCTGATGCTATAAAGAGAATGCCTCCTAAGCTAAAAGGTAATAAGCTAGACGTTGAATTGTTCAAGGTTCAGAATGAACTTGAAATGTCAATGAAGGAATTGGGGGAAGAGGTCTTGAATGCAGACAAGGATTTCACCAAGACGGAGGAATACTTAAGTATGTACAATGACTACCTTGAACGCTTCAATGACTTAGGGAAAGCAAATCTGGCTAAATATATCGTTCACCGCAAAGCTGTTATTGAGTTACTGGAAAAGTTTATTGGCGTGGAAACAGATGAAGAGAGTTTCCAACGCGAGGACACAATACATAATATCTTCTTTCCAATCAGGACAGAGTCAGACGAAATAACTTATGATAAGCAAAACCTTTGGCTTATTGACGAAAGATTAGCTTATCATAATTATCTGGCTTCAGACAAGACTTTTAAAAGAATTCCAGTAACTGAAAGCGAAAGTACTGATCGGCCTGATCTGCTTATCTTCAATGACAGTTTTGCATTCGTTAATGATGAGGCTCCACACCAGTCCTTTACTTTGGTAGAGTTCAAAAGACCAGAAAGGGATGATTATAGCACCTCAACTGTAAAAAGAACCCAGTTGATCAAGTACTTCAATATATCCGCACTATAAAGGAAAATAAGGCGACTGATAGAAGAGGGAAGGCAATTGATTTTTCCAACACAAACATTCCCTTCTATGTTTACATCATTGCAGATTTAAATTCTAGCCTAAGGGAGATTCTAGATGATAAAGACTTTAAGAAGACACCAGATTCTATGGGCTACTTTTTTTACCATGATAATCTTAAGGCCTATATTGAAGTTTTGACATACCAGAAACTTTTAAAGGATGCTAAAATGAGAAATAGAATCTTGTTTAGCGCCCTTGGAATTCCAACTAATTAGCTCTTGATTAGTCTCCCACTATGGCGCGGAAGTTACTTCCGTGACTTACTGACGCTTTATCGAAAGTCACGGAAGTAACTTCCGCGCCATAGTAAATGAGAGTTCCAACATCACCTCTTCTGCTACTTTCCCCAGTTCCAGTCTTCCCCGAGCGCGCCTCGCTTTTGGCCATAGATAGACAGCAGCTAAGAGCAATAGACAGTACAGGCCGAAAGGGCAGTGCGAGAGGGGGAGACGAGGCCTCGCGGCCGTGAGCGCTTACCAGAAAAGATGAAACAACAATGTATTTGCAACCACCGAATAAGTGGACAAGCCAAGGGAACAGCAAACTGCATGCACTTAATTTTTAGCCTCTTTTCCCAAAAACACCTCCAAAACCCACCTCACCCTAACAACGCCAACAACTCCTGCTTACTCAGCGCCTTCAGCATACCGCCATCAGTCTTAATCAAGTCCTGCACCAAGTCTTTCTTACTCGCCTGTAGTTTCATGATTTTCTCTTCCACCGTATCGGGGCAGATGAGGCGGATGGCGACTACGTTTTTCTCCTGTCCGATGCGGTAGGTGCGGTCGATGGCCTGGTTTTCTACGGCGGGGTTCCACCATGGGTCTACCAGGTACACATAATCAGCGCGGGTGAGATTGAGGCCGGTGCCGCCCGCTTTCAGGCTGATGAGGAACACCCGCACGTCTTCCTGCTCCTGGAACGCCGCTACCGCGCCCTGCCGGTCTTTGGTCTGGCCGGTGAGCATGGAATAGTTGATGCCGCGGGAGTTCAGCTCTTTTTTGATCAATTCCAGCATGGACACAAACTGCGAGAATACCAGAATCTTGTGGTGCGGTGCTTTGCTTTCAATCTGTTCCAGCAACACGTTCAGCTTGGACGAGGCCTCCCCAAAAGAAGCTTCCTCGGGCAGCAGGGCGGGGGAGTTGCAGATTTGGCGAAGTTTGGTGAGACCGCGCAGCACGTGCATGGGGTTCTTCTGGATTTCCTCTTCGGCCTGGGCCGAGATGAATTCCCGAATCTCCAGTTCATAGGCGGCGTAGACCTGGCGCTGCTCGGTGCTCATCTCGCAATACAGCACCATTTCGGTTTTGTCCGGCAACTCTTTGGCTACCTGTTCTTTGGTGCGCCTAAGCAGAAACGGACTGATTTTGCGCTGCAACTCGGCGGCTCGCACGCTGCTCTTGAACTGGTCGATGGGTTTGGAGTAATGGTCCCGGAAAAAGCGTTTGTTGCCCAGCAGACCGGGACAGGCAAAGGAAAGCTGGCCGTACAGGTCATAGGTGTTGTTTTCTAGGGGTGTACCGGTCATCACTATCCGGTTGCGGGCCTGCAACAAACGCACCGCCCGGTACCGCTGGCTCTCGGGGTTTTTGATGTTCTGCGACTCGTCCAGGATGATGTAGTTGAACCGATATTCCTTCAGCACCAAAATGTCTGACAGCAGCGTGCCGTACGTGGTGAGTACCAGTTCATAGCCGTCCAACTCCAGCGGATTTTTGACGCGGCTGTTGCCGTACATCGTCAAAATCTTGAGGGAAGGCGCGAACTTGGCTACTTCTTCCTGCCAGTTAAACAGCAGCGACGTGGGCACCACCACCAGGTTGGTATTTCGGGCGACTTTGCCGCGCTGGGAGAGCAGAAAGGCGAGTATCTGTACCGTTTTCCCCAGACCCATGTCATCTGCCAGGCAGCCGCCGAAATTGAACTGGTCCAGGAACATAAGCCAGTTCAGGCCCTGCTGCTGGTACTTGCGGAGGGTGGCGTGCAAGTCTTCGGGAACGGCCACCTCTGGAATGGCTTCAAAGTGGGCGAGCTTCTTCCGGTACGTGGCTAGTTCCTGGCGCACCTCCTGGCTTAACACTTCCTCCTCGTAGAGTTCTTCAATGAGGGCGAAGTTGATTTTTGGCGTGCGCAGGCGTTCGCCTACCACCTCTGACCGTTCAAAGAAGCGTTTGAGTTTCTCAATCCATTCCTGCGGCAGAATGCCCTGGGTGCCATCGTCCAGTTGCACGAAGCGGCTTTTGTTGCGCAACGTTTTGTGCAGGTTCTTGAGCGAGGCCTTCTGCTTCCCGAACTGTACATCCAAAGAAGTGTCAAACCAATTGATGCCGCTGGTCACCAGAATGGTGATTTTGACTTTGTGCGGGTTCAGGTTGGTGGCTTTCAGTTCTTTGAAGCCCAAGATGGTGATACCTTTGTTTCGCCAGGTGTCAAACGCTTCCAGAAACCAGTCCTGGTCCAGGAAACGGTCTTTGTGCAGGTAAAAACAGTCCAGGTGCAGTTGTTCCTTGAAGAACGGATGCTGCTTGAGCATTACGGCCAGAAACTGCAATTCGGCTTCCTTGTCGCGCACCACCGTGAAGGAGTTGCCCATGACATCAGTGGCGTAAATCTGCTTCTGGGAGAATACCGGAACCTCTACGTGACCGTACCGCATGACCGGCGTCAGCAGCACGTAATCATCGGACTCTGACAGGTAAATAATCTGCTCCCGTCCTTCGTCAAAGCCTTGTTCTTCCAGTTGCTTGGGGGTGGCCGGTTTCAGGTACGAGTACGAAATTTTGATTCTAGTTTCCAGGTTCGCCAAGATGTTCTCCCGGAACTCCTCAAATTTAGAGGCATGCACCAGCAGGTAATAGCCGCGCTTCTGGAAAAAATCAATGACGCGCCGCAAGTCTGGGTTATGCAGCAGATACAAACTGTTCTGAACCTGGAGGAAGTGCCCGTACTTTACCTGCAGGTGCTTCAGCGCATACGGCTGGTCTTCTATGTATAACTGCGCCGTGACCGAGTAAAAGTTGTCTTTCGCCTGCACCTCCAGCACCAACTCCAACGGCGCTTTCTTCAGTTGAATAAGCGAAACCGAACTAGCCGTAATATTACTTGACACCTCGGGGTTATGCTGGTACACGTCCAAGCCCAACGGATTTTGCACCAGAGCCTTAAGGGCTTCCAAGTCAGCCTCGGAAGGCTCGGTGTTGTAGTTGTTCTGGAAACGGGAAAGCGCCGTGTAGAACTTCAGTTCCTCGGGCTGATTAGTCTGCCAGACAAAATCCAGCGGACTCAGCGCCTTGAGCGGATTCTTGACCTTGCCGGTTTGGGTGGTACCCGCCTCCAGCAGTTCCACGTTCAGGTGCTTGTAATATTTGTGCTCTCCCAACACCATGATGCGCTGGATGTTTTCTTTAGGCCTGGGACCCGATGGCAGAAAAGGTAGTCCCGGTTTGGGCACCAGTTTCTCCTTCAGAAACGCCTTCGATTCCTCAGTGATGGGCAGTAACTCCGTGAGCCGAGGTTTGATGAGTAAGCTTTTATTCGTGTATTCCAGAGAAAAGTATTGGTCCAGGTTTTCTTCTTCGGCCAGGCCGTACTCCGCCGCCACGGGTATTATTTTCTCTTTCCGGAGCGTTTCGTCAAAAAAGGCCCTAAACTCTTGCCGGTTCAACAGCGTCTGCAGCACCTGCGATTGGTGGGCGCACAAAGCCTGTTTTGGAGCCGGACACCCGCAGGAAAGCAGCAATCCGTTTTGGAGCTGTTTTACCGAAACAGCCTGAAAACGACCAAACGGTGACACCCCCGAAATGACCGCCCGGTTTATCTCAATATGCGTTGGCTGCAAGTCAAAACCGATGGTGCCGCCTGCCATGGCCTCGGCGGAAGAGTGCCGGGCAATGATGGCATAGGTTAGACTTGCCCCAAAAATGCCTTCTAAAAAATACTCTGATGTGTGTACGCCTGCCTGCCTGGGTGCCTGTTCTTTCTCCGCCATGTCGCCGTTGATTCTGAGGGTTCAAGTTAGGAATTTTCTGGCGAAGGGTCGTTTTTGGGTTTCAATGAGCGAGTGTGTTGTTCAGGTGTTTTGGGGCAGTTTTGAGGGAAATGGGCAATAAACGGAAGGTGCCGGAAAGGGCAACAACAAGGGATTGTCACTACAAATGATGGTTGGCCTTTTCTACACATGATTTGTCTCCTGTAACTCAGCCCCTTTGCTTATTGCAACGCGTTTCTGCTTTGTTTTTAGTAACTTCAAGTTTCAAATTACCTCCAGGAAGTGTCTAAAGCACTTCTCAGAAACTGATCCTAATATGAGCAAACAAACATTATCTATTAGCAAGAAACCAAGTGTATTGGTCTTGCTGGCAATGATAGGTTGCACCTCCACGCAACCGCAGCAGCCTACCGCTGCCTTGCCCGCCACTCCGGCCGTTACCCAGGCACAGCCAGAAGCAGACAATCCGCTGCTGGCGGAATGGACGGGTCCGTTTGGCGGCGTACCGGCTTTTGACAAAATGAAGCTAGCTGATATCAAGCCTGCGATGGAGAAAGGCATGGCGATGCACCTGGCAGACATTGAGGCCATCGTGAATAACCCTGCTGCGCCCACGTTTGAGAATACCATTGTTCCGTATGAGAAAGCAGGCGAGGCGTTAGGCCGGGCCTTAATCTACTACGGCATCTGGGGCAGCAACATGTCCTCACCGGAGTACCGGAAAATTCAGGCCGAACTGGCTCCCAGAATTTCAGATTTTCGGTCGCAGATTTCTCAGAATCCAAAGTTGTACCAGCGCATCAAGGCAGTGTATGACAACGCGCAGAAAACCCCATTGGCTCCAGATCAGCAGCGCGTGGTACAGTTGATTCATGAGGAGTTCGCGATGGAAGGAGCGGGCCTCAGCCCCGAAGCCAAGCAGCGCTACGCCGCTATCAACAAAGAACTGTCTTCGCTGTACACGTCCTACGGGAATAATGTGTTGGCTGATGAGGAGAAATACGTGACCTTCCTCTCCAAAGACCAGTTGGGCGGTTTGCCCGAGTCTTTTGTGAAGGCCGCCGCCAAAGCCGCCGCTGATAACGGAAAGCCCGGAGAATATGCCGTGACGAACACCCGTTCGTCCATGGACCAGTTCCTGACCTATTCCGATAACCGGGCCCTGCGCGAGAAAGTCTGGAACACCTACTATTCCCGCGCCGACAACGGCGATGCGAACGACAACAATAAGAACATCACCCGTATTCTGGAGCTGCGCGACGAACGCGTAAAACTGCTGGGCTATGACACCTACGCCGACTGGCGCTTGCAAAACCGCATGGCCAAGAATCCGCAGAACGCCATGAACCTGATGAACGCGGTATGGCCGGCGGCGCTGGCCCGGGTAAAACAGGAAGTGAAAGACATGCAGGCTGTAGCCAACGCGAGCGGCGCCAAAATCACCATCATGCCCTGGGACTACCGCTACTACGCCGAGAAAGTGCGCCAGAAGAAATACGCCCTGGACTCTGACGAGGTGAAGCAGTATTTAGAGCTGGGCAACCTCACGCAGGCCATTTTCTTCACGGCCGGTGAACTGTTCAACTTCGCATTCAAGCCCGTACCCGCCGGAAGTGTGCCGGTGTTCCACGAAGACGTGAAAGTATGGGAAGTGACCGACAAAACCACCGGCGAGCACATTGGCTTGTGGTACTTAGACCCATTCGCCCGGCAGGGGAAACGCTCTGGAGCCTGGGCCTCGCAGTACCGCAGCTTCTCTACCTTTGACGGCAAGAAAACCGTGCTGGCGTCCAATAACTCCAACTTCATCAAGCCCGCTCCCGGTGAGCCGGTGCTGGTTTCCTGGGATGATGCCACCACCTTTTTTCATGAGTTCGGGCACGCGCTGCACTTCCTGTCCTCTAACGTAAAATACCCTACCCTCAACAGCGGCGTACGGGATTACACCGAGTTCCATTCCCAGCTTCTGGAGCGTTGGCTGTCTACCGACAAGGTGATTAACCAGTTCCTGAAGCACCATAAAACCGGCAAGGTGATGCCACCGGAGTTAGTGGCCAAAATCAAGAAAGCGGCTACGTTCAACCAAGGCTTTGAGACCACTGAGTTCCTGGCTTCGGCGTTGATGGACATGAAGTACCACACCTTGCCAGACCCCACCGGCCTGGACCCAGACAAGTTTGAGCGCGAAACGCTGGCGGCCCTCAACATGCCCAAAGAAATTGTGATGCGTCACCGATCGCCGCACTTCACGCACGTGTTCTCGGGTGAAGGCTATGCCACCGGCTACTACGGGTATCTCTGGGCAGATGTCTTGACCTCAGATGCCTCCGAGGCCTTTGAAGAAGCCCCCGGCGGATTCTACGACAAAGAAGTAGCCGCCAAACTGGTGAAATACCTCTTTGCCCCCCGCAACTCCATGGACCCCGCTGAAGCATACCGTCTGTTCCGCGGCCGTGATGCTAAAATTGACGCTCTCATGCGTGACAGAGGCTTCCCGGTTCCCGGTCAGAAGGCATCTAGCCAAAAGACTTCTAAGAAGTAGGTAGACGGTTAGATAAGTAGAAGCCCCATGTGCTCCCATGATAGGGGAAGTACATGGGGCTTTTTGGTTTGTAAAAATGTTCACTACGGTTCACTATGGCGCGGAAGTTACTTCCGTGCCTTTTTATTAGCGTTAAAGAAAGTCACGGAAGTAACTTCCGCGCCATAGCTGCCATAACGGGAATGTAAGCTTCAGAATGCCTTGATGACTACTAGAACATACTCTATGCTCATTTGGACGCATTTCGTCCCCCTTTGAAGGGGGTAGGGGGATGACAATAGCGGAAGAAGAACCATTAGAAACAGCCAAAAAACAAATCATAACGATTCTCGGGTATGCTTAATCAGCACGAGCAATCATCCCCCTACCCCCTTCAAAGGGGGACGAAATGCGCGCCTTTAAGAAAGTCTCGGAAGTGAATTCGCTTCAAGGTGTTTAAGGCCAATTGTTTACGTCCTCTTTTCCAGAAATAGCTTTCAATCTGACCATGCTCTCAGAGTTGATGCAGTACCGCAGGCCACCTGGTTCTGGACCGTCATTAAATACGTGACCCAGGTGGCCGTCGCAGACATTACATTGGGCCTCAATGCGCTGGAGGCGGTGGCTGTCATCGAAGAGGTATTTGATGGCGTTTTTGGTGAGGGGTTGGGTGAAACTGGGCCAGCCGGAAATGGCGTGGTATTTCTCGGTGGAGTTAAACAAAAGACTTCCGCATCCGGCGCAGACGTACACGCCGGGTTCATAGGAGCGGCAATACGCGTTACGGTACGGCGATTCAGTTCCTTTCAGGCGAAGGATCTGGTATTGGGACGGGGTGAGTTGCTGCTGCCATTCAGCCTCGGTTTTCTCTACGCGCCTGGGTGGCTCGGGATTACTGTATCTGGCGAATTTGAGGATGTCAATCCAGCGGAGCATCTTGGTGAATTTAAGGTACGAAAGCTATTGAAAACGCAGGGAATGGTAGAGTGGTTTAGCCTCTTTCCTGATTGCGTTGGGAGAAGGAATCATACTTTCTGCAAGACCCTCAGCGGAAAGGGGGGTATAATTGACCGGGTTTTCGGTGTATCTGCCACAGTTCGTTTTAAGCTTGTTTTCTGAAACTGGCCTTAATACGCGTTACTATGCCTGATTCATTTAGATAAAGTGCAGGTTATTGCATGTGGTCTGTCAAGCGACAGACCACGGAAGCGGATTCAAACGGGATGAAAAGTCGCTGTAGTTGGCAGAATTTTGACGGTTTTCGGTCTGAAATCAGAAGGGGAGCCTTGAAACGAGAGGGTTTTCACTTGGAAGCCGTACCTTTATCCTATATAGGGGAGAATCGGTTCGCCTTTCTTCGCCCCAGCATTGACTTCTGAGAAAGAACATGAGAGTAACAGGCAACATTTTTGACATTACTACCCAGAGAGACAGCCGGCACAAGGACATTGAAGTGTACCTGGATACCATTGAATACCTCACCAGCAAGAAAGACGGCCGGTACTACCAAAACTTTGAGTACGTAGATGAACTGGAAACCCCTTTGGTGATAACCGGCGATTGCCTGGCGCGCGTGAGTGCCAAGAAAGCCGACGACGGGGAATATGAGTTCAAGGTCTATGACAAAGTAGGCGAGGCGTACGTCCACAACCCTGACAAGAAACTGTACCTGACCCTGGAGTACGACTTTGACGAAGACCTCACCATTCTGTCCTCGGCGTCTTACTACGTGACCATGCCCAACGAGGAGTTCACGAAGTTCAAAACCGAGAAAGAGAAGGAAAACTCCCGTAAAAACTGGAAAGGCAGAAAGAGAGGGTAAACCAGCGTTGCCTGTGAACACGGCCGCAGCATTCCCTCGCCTTGTGATTTTCAAGAACCAAAGAATTTATGAACCATACACAACCAGAGCTTAGAACGGTAAATGTAGTGCGGTACGTGACCCCGCTGCGCGAAGGCGGTTCTTTGCCGGCCATTGTAGAGGCAGATGATGAGTTTCTGTACGTGCTCAAGTTCAGGGGCGCCGGGCAGGGCGTGAAAGCCCTCATTGCTGAGCTGGTGGCCGGAGAACTAGCCCGTACGCTGGGTTTCCGCATTCCGGAGCTGGTTTTCGCCAATCTGGATGAATGCTTCGGGCGTACCGAGCCCGACGAGGAGATCCAGGACCTGCTTCGCTTCAGCGAAGGCCTGAACTTGGGGCTCCATTACCTGTCCAAAGCCATCACGTTTGATGCCCTGGTAACCACCGTAGATGCCACGCTTGCCTCACAGATTGTCTGGTTGGATTGCCTCATCACCAACGTAGACCGTACCGCCCGCAACACCAACATGCTCATGTGGCACAAGGAATTGTGGCTCATTGACCACGGCGCGGCGTTTTACTTCCACCATTCCTGGAACAACTGGCTGGAGCAGGCCAAGCGGCCGTTTGTGCAGGTCAAAGACCACGTGCTACTGCCCCAAGCCACTGAGTTAGAGGCCGTGAACACTGCCTTCAAAGCACTGCTTACCCCAGAGAGAATCCAAGCCATTGTATCTTTGATCCCCGAGGACTGGCTGACCGGAGATGCGCCGTTTGCCACTCCCGAGGAACACCGGCAGGCGTACGCCCAATTTTTAGAGACCCGCCTGGCCCATACTGAAATCTTTGTCAACGAAGCCCAACATGCAAGAAAAGCACTTATTTGAGTACGCCGTCCTGAGGGTGGTTCCCTGCGTGGAGCGCGAGGAGTTTCTCAATGTAGGTGTCATTCTCTACTGTTCGTCAAAGGGGTTTCTCCAGACCGTTTTCCACCTGAATGAGGACCGGTTGCGGGCCTTCGCGGGAGAGATAGACATCGCGGAACTGCACGACCGCCTGCAAGCTTTTGAGCGCATCTGCGCCGGGGGGAAGAACGGCGGCACCATCGGAAGCTTTCCCATCGCCTCGCGTTTCCGGTGGCTTACCGCTACCCGCAGCACCATTGTACAGACCTCGCCGGTACACCCCGGCTTGTGCACTGATCCGCAGGAAACCCTCACCAGGTTGTTACAGCAATTGGTGCTGTAACGTAGCGTTTTTGCCCTGTTTAACTAAATTCAGGGCAGAAACGGAGAGTTGAGTAATATAGATAGTAACTGTTACGGTCAGGACACCAACGTAGCGTCGTTACCCTGTAACGACGTCATCCGGCAGGATGAAAGGGCTTTTGCTTTCTTAAGGAAGTCAGGTGTAATGGAGAAAAACTACTTCAAGCGGCAGTTCTATCCTATGTCCTTTCCTAAATAGTTTCAGGAGAGAAAGCTTGTTGTTCTTGGTTCTGGTTTCTAAGCCGTTTTACTGAAAACAGCTCAGAAAAGTGGCATAAATGAATTCTAGGCTTGGTTCGTTTGTTTCCTTGTGGTAAGTGGTCCATCAGCAGCGCTGAGATAGCAGAATTGAATGAAAATGACAGAAGAGGAATTTGATGATAGATTGGTGGAGACCTTAGATGGCTTCCTGGAAACCCTGGCGGAAAGCCCCGATGTGGATCTGGATCGGTTTTACACCATGACCTGTTTGCTGGAGAATCTTCGGTATTTCAGCCCGGTTTTGTACTCCGCTATCAAAAACAAAGAATAAGGTTTATCCACTGCTAGCAGGGCTCGGTTTTTGACCTGAAATCCATAAAGAGCACCCCATGCGTCTTAATCGCGTGGGGTGCTTTTTTTTAGGAACAAGCCATTCCCTAGCTAGAAAAGCCTTCTCCCGTTCCGTCACATATTTGAGGAGATTCGTCACAAATTTTATTTTTCCTGTCTTCTTTCCTCTATCATTGTTTCAAAAGAAGAAGACAATGAATGATCTAATTTCAAATCCTTCCTACTTCAGAAAGGTAGAGTTCTGGGCGGCCACCACCATCTTTGTTTTTGCGGTGTTTTTCCTGAATACCACGCCTTCCTGGCAATCCAGACGGCTGTTTGAGGAGGCAGGCATCCCGTTCCATTATTATGAAGATTACTACTTTCCGTTGCTCATCAGGTACACGCTGGTGTATCTGTCTTTCCTGTTCCTGAACTTCAAAGTGGTGCCCAAGGCCTTCGCCCTGACGCAGCATAGCCGGGTAAAAGGCATCCTGTTTACGCTCATGCTCACCCTCATTCCGTTTCTGATTTTAGGGATGGCCTTTGGCATCACCGATACTTACTCCAAAAACTATCTGTTTCAGGAATATGCCACCGAGGATGAAACTTATGAGGTCATCTTCAAAAACAGTTTCTTCTTTGCGTTCCGGCTGCTGTTGCTGTTCGGGTTTTATTCCTTCGTTAAATATACCGGCCTGTACCTGTTAACCAGTTCAGAGGCCATTCAGTCTAAATACCGGATTATTACCCGGGACGGAGTTTCAGCAATTGTGCTCTGGTTGATCAGTATGTTCCTGCTGCTGGTGGTAGATGCTGAGGGAGAACTGGTGCTTGGCTGGGGAATTGTAGGCCCTTCCGGCCTCTTGCTGTATTGTTATTCGTTTTATGCCCTCATTCCTCAATCTTTGCCCAAAAAGAAACCGTTCAGGGCGTATCTAGGAAAAGCGGCGCTGGTTTTGGCCGCTTCTATTCTTCCCATCGGGTTTCTGGCGCTGCTTCTGGTTCATGATGATGAATATGCTTTCTCCATGGCCATCTTCAACGTTTTCTTTCAGTTACTCATCACGGTGCCGCTTTCCTGGGTGCTGTACCGGCGGCAGCTGCAGGGCAACGCCGAGATTCACGTCCTGAAAAAAGAACTGGGCCAGTCTAACGCCAACTTTGACTTTCTGCGCTCCCAGATCAATCCGCATTTCTTGTTCAATGCCCTTAACACCGTGTACGGCACCGCCATTCAGGAGAAGGCCGAACGTACCAGCGAAGGCATTGAGCGATTGGGCGAGATGATGCGCTTCATGCTGCAGGAGAACCTGCAGGAGCGCATCTCGCTGGCCCGCGAAATTGAATACCTCAACAACTACATCAGCTTTCAGAAACTGCGCACAGATCCTAACCCCATCATCAGGATTGAAACCCAGATAGAGCAGCAGGTGAACACCATCCAGATTGCGCCCATGTTATTGATCCCTTTTGTGGAAAACGCCTTTAAACACGGCATCAGCTTCCGGGAACCGTCTCACATTCACACCACGCTAGATGTCAAAGACAAGACCCTTTATTTTGATGTCCATAACAGCAAGCACGAAAAGCAGGGGAATGACCCCGAGAAAGATAAAAGCGGCATAGGCCTGAACAACGTCAAGCAGCGGCTGCAACTGTTGTACCCCAACAAACACGAACTGGTGATCAGAGAAACCGCGAAAGAATTTTTTGTTCACCTCACCATTCAGTTATCTTAGTCAGGCTTATTGAATTATACATTTATATGAAAGCCATTGCCATTGATGATGAACCCATTGCGCTGGACATTGTACGGTCGCACGCCTCCAAAGTCCCGTTCCTGGATTTAAAGGCCGAGTTCACCGATGCGTTTAAAGCCCTGGAATACCTGCAGAAAGAACCCATTGACCTGATTTTCCTGGACATTAAAATGCCCGATATCTCGGGGATAGATTTCTTCAATTCGCTCAGTAAAAAGCCGCTGCTCATTTTTACCACTGCGTACTCAGAACACGCCGTCACCAGCTTTGAGATGGACGCCGTAGATTATCTGCTGAAGCCGTTTTCCTTGTCGCGGTTTATCAAGGGCTGCAACAAGGCGTTTGAGCTGTATAATTTCAGAAACACCTCAGAAACTACCGACCACCTGTACCTGAAAACCGGCTACGAGCAGATCAAGGTTTTCTTTGAGGACATCCTGTACCTGGAGGCCACCGGCAACTACGTCACTTTCGCCCTGAAAGACAAAAACGTTCTCTCCAGATGCACCTTCGTGGAGGCCATTAATCTGCTACCGGTAGACAAATTTGTGCGGGTACACCGCTCGTATGTAGTTTCTTTAGATAAGATTGACAAGGTGGAAAGGCACCAGGTAACCATCAACCACAAAACCATTCCTTTAAGTGAGGCTTTCCGGCAGAGTTTAACGGAATCCTTGAGCAGGTAGGTTTTACATACTTCTTTTAAGATAGTTCCAGAAAAGCAATGATTCACTCGCTCGCGTCTCGCGAGTGTGAGCTACCCCGGCGTCTTGCCGCTTTGTACTAAGGAAGTAGCAGCCAGAGGCTGTAGGTAGCCCACACTCGCCGGAGGCGAGCGAGTGTTATGTTTTGTATATCATTACTTTTCTGGATCTACCAAATATAAAAGGCCGATCAGCACATACGCTGACCGGCCTTGCCGTTTAGGGGCGCTTTTGCTTAGGTCCAGTATAAAATAGGAGCAGATGGGAAGCGTCTTTTCAGTTCTGCGTAGAAAAAGCTTTTGAGCATGCCCATGGTGGCTGCATTGTAGACGTATTTCTTACCACCGAACTTGTTGTACTTCATAGATCGGGTGCTTTCGTCAAAGTCAATGCTGGTGTTGGGGTACCATTCCTGCAGGAGCGCTTTGGAGCCCGGCGTAAACCGGTGGCTGATCAACTCAAACGTAAACTCACACGGAAAATCCAAAGTCTGCTCCAGGCGGTCCAGCAAGTAGGTGTACTGTTCTTCCCAATCCGGCACGGCCATGATAGGAGCAATCACCAACCCGATTTTATAACCGCCACCACCCGCCGCTTGGGACAGTGCTAATTTCCGGATGGCGGCCAATCTGTTCTCCAAAGAAGCCGTGCCGCCTTCCATTCGGCGCGAGATGAAATCTGAGTTGATGCTGATTCTGGGCTGCGTGTGGCCGTTATGCGGAATGTTGAGCAACCCGTCTACCTGGTCGAACTTAGAAACCCAGCGCAAGTGCATGTTTTCCTGCTCGCCAAAAAAGCGGATAGTCTCGGCTAAACTGCCGGTCAGGTGCTCAATGCCCAGTGGGTCTGTGTAACAGCTCGCCTCAAACGTCGTCACCTCGTTCGGCTTTCTGTAGTTCACCAGATTGTTCAGAATGGTAGGCAAATTGGCAAAGGTTCTGATCACCGGCGGACCTTGTAAACTTCCGGCCAGATAGCAATACTGGCAGTGGGCCGGACAGCCTTCGGCCAGGTGGAACTGATAATCGGCGGAGGGCGGAATAGGTTGCAGCTTCAAGGCACTGGGTGGGGCGGTGACAATGGCCAGCGTGCTTTTGGCTTTCTGGTACGTTTCCCGCTCGGTTTCGCCGCGCAACCCGGTAAGGCGGTTCTGCTTCAACTCCTGCACGGGCAAGCCCAACGCTTGTACGCGCTCATACATCTGCCTTCCCCAAGGTTCGTCCAGTGCCGCCGGGGTTATCAATACCTGTTTGGGCATCCAAAGTTTAGAAGGGCGTTTTTCTGCTATGGGTTGTATGATCTCCTGAACTGCTTCCATGTGCTTCGTTTTCTGTGACATGCGTCTGATTTCTAGCCAGGCAAATGCCCCTTAAAAGGCTGCATTGCCGCTATAGAATCAACAGAATACCTTCCGGTTTAATTCAGTTTTAGATGTTTTAATTAGTGTGTAAATGATTGATTTACAAGGATTTGTATATTTATTTATCTGAACCTAACCCTCTATGCCTCTGTTATAAAAGGGTATGCAGAAATTCAATCCGAGTACCATTCTTTATACGCCAGATGCCCTGAATGCACGCGGGCAGCAGGTATTGCTTTCCTATCCTGACGCGGTGCGGCAAGAGATCAAACAACATAACCGGTTGCCCGAGTTAGACGGAAACCACTTTCAGGTAAAGTCTGATGTGTTAGTGTTGGGACGCCTGAAAACCCTGGTGTGCCGGGAAAGCGGCCGAAGCTCAGACTTCATTGCGCCCAGCCTGGCCAACGGCTGCATGGGTGCCTGCGCCTACTGTTATGTAGACCGAAACAAGGCCGTAAACCCCATCACGCTTTTCACCAACACCGACGAGATTTTGGCGGCGGTACACAAACACGTCCAGAAACAACCCTGGCCTAAAATCCCCAACCAGACGCACGCACAGTTTTACACCTATGACATCGGTTGTAACTCAGATGTGTCTGTAGATGCGTCTATTTCTGATGGGGTAGCCGCGGCAGTGCATTTCTTCCGGGAGCACCCCAAAGCATTTGCCACCTTCGCCACCAAGTTCGTGAACCCCGAACTGCTCACGTATGACCCGCAGGGAAAGACCCGCATTAGGCTCAGTCTCTTGCCCCAGCAAGTCAGCAAACTGGTAGATGTCCGCACCGATGCATTGGCAAAACGCCTGGCGGCTATCCCAGACTTCTACCAGGCCGGTTATGATGTGCACGTGAATTTTTCGCCCGTGATTGTCTATGAAGGCTGGCTGCAAGATTACCGCGAGTTGTTTGAACAACTGAATCAAGTAGTACCGCCAGCCCTCAAAAAGACCATGAGCTGCGAAGTGATCTTCCTTACGCATAACCAATGGCAGCACGAAATCAACCTCTCCATCAACCCCAAAGCCGAAGACTTGATCTGGGCACCCGCCATTCAGGAAACCAAGCAAAGCCAGTTTGGAGGCATCAACGTCCGGTACCAGTACCAGCTCAAAGCCCAGTGGATTCATGAATTCAAAGCGCTTCAGCAAGAAGTGATTCCCTGGTGTGCTATCAGGTATATTTTCTAAAAACAGCTTAAAAACAAGAAGCAAGCACTGGTTATTTGCTTACCACCACACGTAACTGGTCTACTTTGCTACCTCTAACCAGACGGCAGATGTACATCCCTTTCGCCAGAGATTGGCCGCTGAGGGATACCTCATAGTCACGTCCGCTTTCCGTTTGGGCATCAAAGAGAGTGGCTACCAAGCGGCCCATGGCATCATATACCAATAGCTTGGTTTGCGCAGATTCGGCTGCACGGAAGTGGATGGAAGTCTGATCGGTGAAAGGGTTAGGGTAAGCGCCAAAAGCCAGCAGCTGACCGCCTTGCTCCAGTGTTTCCTTGGTGCTAGCCAACGTAGAGCTAGGAGTGCAGGTACCGGTCACATTAATGGTTACGGTCTCTGAAGAGGAGTTGCCATGATTGTCGGTGACGGTAATCGTTACCTGGTTCGCTCCCAAATCGGCGCAAGTGAAGGTTGTTTTGTTCAGGGTCATGGAAACGACGCTGCCGCATCTGTCATAACTCCCCCAATCCACGTCGGCGGCCTCAATGGTGCGGGTTCCGTTGCTGTTTAGAGCAACCGTGAAACCACTGGCCAATATTACAGGACCCTCACCGTCTACTACATTAATGGTTACGGTTTCCGAAGCGCTGTTTCCGCTGTCATCTGTAACGGTGATGGTTACCTGGTTGGCTCCCAAATCGGCGCAGGTGAAGGTAGACTTGCTCAGGGTCATAGAGGCAATGCTGCCGCATCTGTCCCAGCTTCCCCAATCCACGTCGGCGGCCTCAATGGTGCGGGTGCCGTTTTTAGTGATGGCAACCGTGAAGCCAGCCGCCCGAATGATGGGTGGCGATGTATCAAGACCAGCATCTCCCTTGCCCGTAATAGTTGCATTAGAAGTGGTCACTAAAAGTTTATCAAGGTGCGCCCCGTCTTCTCTATAGGCAATTGTGATGGTGTGCTGCCCTACCGTGAAATTGGTGCTCGTCAATCTTAACCATTGCCAGCCTGAGGTAGCAAGTCCGTTTACGGTTACAAAAGGTCCGTTGTCTATCTTCACCCAGTAGCTATCATCATCTGCGGTAGGGGCGTTGAGCCTTGCCACAATGTTGTAAGTGGCCGCGCTATCTACCATAAATGGAAAGACAACAGAACCTCTGGCACCAGCCGGAGCGGCGGCAGTACTGTTTAAACCACTTTTCACCGTTACATAAGACCCATTGGCAGCAGCCGTGTCCGCTACTATATTCCAGTCAGAACCAACAATAGCGCATTCTGCTTCCATCCATATTCTCTTCCCAAGCGGTTCAGCGGGTAGAACAGGGTTGCCGGTTCCCCACCACTGGTACCAGCGCTGGTAGTCAATCTGTGGGTAAGGATGAACCATGATGTCTGTATTCACATTGGTGTTCCCCAGCATGAATTTGTCAACGAAGGCTTCAATGGCAGGGCGTTGGGTGGTGGGTATGGCGCAGTGAAAGTGTCCTCCATCAATATAGAATCCAAATCTGTCTCCTATCCCCAATGTCTTGTACACTTCGTGGGTTGCTCTAGCAGATACATAGGCAGCTGGGTTTGCCAACCACTCATAATCTGTGTTGCCCGTTACCAATAGTGCTCTTGGTGCAATCATAGCCATTAACTCATGGTGATCATGTGGCAGTCTTGAAACATTGCTGCCTGAGAATTGGCGCATGTCATCTTTAAACCATCTGTAGTCGGTTGCCCCTAGTTTTTCAACGCTACCCAGGGTTTCAGAGACCCGCCAGGCTGGAGCACCACCGCCACCAGATTCTTGGGCAATAGTTAAAGCAATTCTTTCGTCTAAGGCACCAGAGAAAAGCGCCATTTTACCGGCATAGGAGCATCCGGTTACGGCTAAGTGTTTTAAATCAATGGGTAGCGTTGATTTTACCAACTCCAAACCATCTATAAGGCGACTCACCCCCCAGGCCCAAGCACTGTACTGGCCTGTATTCTCAAGGTTCTGGTTTGGGTAAAGACGGAAGAATGGGTCTGTTATTTGTGGGTTGCCATACGTGGTTACCTGATTGGCGTTGAAAGCAATTCTGGCAATACTACGACTAGAAAATATGTCGGTTGGCACACTGCCATTCTGGCTATTCATCCCAATAACCGCAGGGAAAGGACCAGTACCTGCCGGAAGAATAACCTGTGAGGTGAGGGTCAGCGTTTGGCCGTTCACCGTCACATTTACGGTGAGGGTACCGCCGGTTGCGCTAGGGGTAAAGGCAGCGGTGATGGTTTCCGGCCGGTTAGGCTTCGTTCCTATCTCGTAATGTTCAATCTCGGCTTTGATTTCATTCCGGCGGCGTTCCCAGTCACTGAAATTGGTAGAACGTCCGCTTCCGTCAGACCACATGAACGGGTCTGTCAGTGGTTCTATGACAGGCAGTTGGCCAAAGGAGGGTAAAGGAGGGAGCGTATAACCTGCGCCGGTATTTTCAGAACTGTAAACAAGCGGTATCTGCGCATGCAATCGTTGGCAGATAAAACTAAGAAGAAGGGCTAAGATGGTAATTTTTGCTTTCATCTTGTTTGGTTAGGGGGTTAGAAAATTTATTAAGAATTAAAGGAAATGATCAAATTAATGTAATTATTCACGCCTTCTCTTTGCTCTTCGTCTCTACCTTCCCTGTGCCCACCCTGGTAATACCAAGTTGTTAAAGCCGAGACCAGAAGATGCGGCTTTACTTGATTTCATAGCACCTTTCCAAGTAAGTCAGGTACTACTGTAAACCTCTTCACCTCCTTAAAGTCCCTTTTGCTTTAACCGCTATAACAGGAGCATACTCTATAAATTCATCACCAAGCTTCTTTTGTCTTTCTAGTTGAAAGTCCTAATCACTCAAAAAACCTTGCTACTCTTCGCCAACACAGTTCCTGCTTACAATCTAGCAACACTTGGCACCTACATTCTAAAGCAGTCAACCTCCTAGTTGAAATAAACTTATAATATATTTACCATAATTGCAACCGATTGCAGAATAAAACTTATAATTTTAATTTTTAATCAGAATTAAAGCGTTTATTCCTTGATAATAATATTGCAACCGATGCCAATGTTTTTAACTCTGAAGTAGAAAAGACATGTGCAGGGTTACACTTGATGCTACTATTAGCTGCCAGGAGGCCTGGGTGAAAATGGCTAACTCTTATATATGGAGTTCTGGGAAAATCAGAAAAGAACTTACTATACTAAGTGTGGCTACTACTAACATCTGGGGTAGAGCACAGGAAGTAAGCTGCCTGGTGGCTTTTAGGTTACTCTCAGGAAAGTACTAGCAAACAAGAGGGTATTAGTTCTTGGGTATTCTTGTACCCTATTTTCATAGAGAAGATGAATGATTCTGGCCCGCTTTCTTGAAAGTAGCCTCTAAACGTACTTGCAGGTGTGTCTTGTGCCAACACCTGAGTAGTACAAAAACCAGCAGCAGAAACGCTGTCTTGGCTCGTCTTTTACTTTACGGCAGTAGGCTTTCTAAACCCCTTTGATACCTGTGAAAGGGTGGGCCATCACCGTATTCATTTTATTTTTTGAAAGGTAGAAAAACAGGTAATAGCTTTTTTACAAAACATCGTATACTGCATGAAATTTCCAGACAAGACTAATGGAGAAAGACCTGAACAACGCTGTTTCACCCACACACGCGCCAAAATTGAAAGAACTGTCGGCGACTGCTATTTGCGGGAACGACATTACGTCTTCGTGCCTCTACGTATCGGCGCTAGCCATTATTTATGCCGGTCAGTACGCCTGGGTGGCGCTTCTGATGGTGGGTGGGGTGCTGTACCTGTTCCGGAGTATCTATGGCGAGGTAGTGGGTGCCTTGCCGCTGAACGGGGGGGCGTACAATGCGTTGCTCAACACAACCAGCAAAACCACGGCCTCTATGGCGGCTTGCCTTACGTTGCTGTCCTACATGGCCACGGCAGTTATCTCGGCTAGCGAGGCCATGCATTACGTGCATCATCTGTGGGAAGGATTACCTATCATTTACGCCACTATCGGGCTTCTGGCTCTTTTCATGGGTTTGACCATTATGGGAATTGGAGAATCTTCTATTGTGGCGGTCATCATTTTTATCACGCACATTACCACGCTCACCCTTTTGATTGTGGTTGGAGCCGTTTTCCTCTTTAATAATGGACTTGATACCCTTGTGGCCAATTACCAGCAACCCTTGCAGGGAAGCATCTGGAAAGCCCTGTTTTTCGGCTTTGCCGCCGCCATGCTAGGGATTTCCGGTTTTGAGAGTTCAGCCAACTTTGTGGAAGAACAGGCACCGGGCGTTTTCCCTAAGACCTTACGCAACATGTGGATGGCGGTCACCTTCTTTAACCCGCTCACCGCCTTTTTGGCTATTGCTATTATTCCTTTGGCCCAAGTAGCCGAACACCAGACGGCTTTGCTGGCCTTTATGGGCGAAGTAACCGGCGGAAAGTGGCTGGCCATTCTGGTCTCTGTGAATGCCGCCATGGTGTTGAGCGGCGCGGTGCTGACGTCGTATGTGGGCGTGACCGGATTGGTACACCGCATGACGCTAGACCGTTGTTTGCCCCAGTTCCTGCTAATCACCAACAAAAAAGGCTCGGCCTTTCTGATCATGATCAGTTTCTTTCTGCTGTGCGTTTCCATCCTGTTAATCACGAAGGGCGACATAGCAGCTTTGGCGGGCGTGTACACCATCTCTTTTCTTAGCGTAATGGCCTTGTTTGGGGTAGGAAACGTGCTGCTGAAGATGCGTCGGAACCGGTTGCCCCGTCCGGTGCGTGCCTCTGGTCTGGTGCTGTTTGTCGCCATTTCGGCCATTTTAGCAGCTCTGGTGGGGAATGCTATTTTAAATCCTGCCTACGTATTGGTTTTCCTGAAGTACTTTATTCCCACTGTATCGGTGGTGTTTATCATGTTGTTCAGGATCAGAATACTACGCCTTTTAACTTACCTGTTGCAGCAAATTGAGGAGCCTCTGGAGAAGATTCTGCCCATAACCTCCTATACCATGATGCGCCTGATCAATACCATTAAGTCGCAGGAGTTTGTCTTCTTCACCCGCGGAGACAACATCGCGAACATAAACCAGGTCATGCGCTACATTGTGGAGAATGAGCATACCAGCCGTATTAAGATTGTGAATGTTTTGCGAGAAGGGGAGGAGCCCCCTAAAAAGCTGATGCACGAGGTGGAAGTTCTGGACCGCGCCTACCCAGAGTTGGTAGTCGATTTCGTGATTATCAGAAATCGGCAATTTGGCCCAGATCTTATTCAGGAGCTTTCGTCTAAGTGGAAAATCCCTAAAAACTTCATGTTCATCGGTTCGCCGGGAGACCGCTTCCCTTATGGTTTGCAGGAACTGGGCGGGGTACGGCTGGTCATCTAACGCGCTTCTTCGGCCTTGCCGGTGGTGGTCTGGTATACTTTACAATTACGTTAGAATATCGCAGATTCATGTAAAAAGTAAGAATATACCACTAATTGGCCGAATCTTTGCTTTATACCTACCGAACTTAAAATGGGTATGAGTAAAGCAGGTCAGACTACCGGTAATTCGTCTTCTGGAGAGGTGCCTAATGCCTCTGAAAACCGTAGCAGCCAATACATGGTGGTAAGGCACGGGGTTAAACTAGAGCAGCGCTTTGCCAGTTTTTACGAGGCGTATATGTATGGATTGAATAGATTCTGTTCGCAGAATTTTTTAGTACAGAAGCTGGATTAATGCCTTTATCTGAATTTAGAATATCACATTCAAATAACCAGAAAGCAAGGGAATAATCCAGCTTCTGTAATTTCTTTTTGAAATGCATAGAAAAGGAAGACGTTAAACTGAACTGATTAGGAGTTGTGGTTGAGAACACCAATAACGGCGAGAATTTCCATCTATAGACAAAAAGCCTGCGGCCGAAAAGAAACACTTTCGGCCGCAGGCTTTTTGATTGTACCTAAAATTCCAGGTAGTGGATTAGCTTGTTACTCCCGAATTTTTCTGTCTGATTCGGCGGACTAAGCTTACGATCTTTTCAATAATAAACCCTAGAATCAAGCCACCAATGCCGCAGGCTACCGCTTTGGCAAACCAGGCTAGGGCAGGTATGTCGGCTAGGGCATGTTCCAGGTCATGGAGGGCGTGGCTCGTGAACGGAATACCGTGGGCTATGATTTCGGCCCCAACCCACAGCATGGCGGCGGTGCCTACGTAACCCAGTGTTTTCAGAAAATGGGGCATAAACGTAATAATACCTTTACCTATTTTCCGGACTTGCGGATGGTTCTTTTCCTTGGCAATGTGCAAGCCAAAATCATCGGCTTTCACAATTAAGCCCACAAACCCGTACACGGCAACCGTGATAAATACCGCCACGGCCAGCATTACCAGTATTTGGGTGGTCAAGGGTTTGTCTGCCACCGTTGAATACGTGATGGCCACAATTTCGGAAGAAAGGATCAAATCTGTCCGGACGGCTCCGGTCACTCTTTCCTTTTCCAGTTCTTCGGGCGTAATAACCTTCACGTCTTCTCCTTGGGTGTCATGGTCCTCATGCTTGCTGAACATAGAATGGACTTTTTCATAGCCCTCAAAGCAGAGAAAAGCCCCTCCCATCATCAGAATGGGGGTAATAGCCCAGGGCGCGAAGAAACCCAGCAACAGAGCCGCCGGACTCAAGAGGAATATCTTGTTGATCAGTGATTTTTTGGCAATCTGATAAATGATGGAGAGTTCGCGCGAGGGGTCTAACCCCACCACATATTTAGGGGTAACGGCGGTATCATCTATCACAATACCAGATACTTTACCTGTAGTTTTTGCCACCTGCGTGGGAACATCATCTAAACTTGCGGCGCTTACTTTCACTAAGGCCGCAATGTCATCTAATAAAGCAAGAAGTCCTGAAGGCATGGGTTAGTTTTTTCCAAAGGTAAGAAGTAGACGTATTTCCCCGCAGCTTTTTTGCTGGATGTTTCTAGGTAACATCGGTTTTAACGGTTTTGACTCATACGGAAGAGGAATCTCATATTTATAAAATGACAAAAGATTTCAAAGTTAAAGAGCAGCGTGTTTGAAGCGTGTTTTGGTAAAACCAGCCTAGAAATAGACGGCATCTTTTCAGGAAGACATTTTAATTGTAGATTGCTAATCTGATTATTCACCTCAATCAAAGTATGCGTAGAATAAATATGTGCCGCAGGAAAGTTGTGTATGCTGCCCTGGCTCTTTTATGCCTGTTTCAGGCAGAGGCCTTTAGCCAGGTAAGACTGCCCAAATTGGTAAGCGACGGAATGGTGTTGCAGCGCGATGCCAAAACCAACATCTGGGGCTGGGCCGCACCCGGCGAGAAAGTGACGGTTAGTTTCAGAGGGAAGAACTACAAGGCTACCACCAACGCCACCGGAAAATGGGAAATAGCCTTGTCTCCTATGAAGGCGGGCGGTCCTTATACCATGGACATCAAGGGCAGTAACCAGATCACAGTAAAAGACATTTTATTGGGTGATGTGTATTTGTGCTCTGGTCAGTCTAACATGGTGCACCAGATGTCGCTGCATAATATTACGTATGCCAACGATATCATAACGGCTAATTACCCACAGATCCGGCATTTCTGGATTCCTACCAGCGCCAACATGGAGGGTCCCGCACAGGATTTACCTCAGGGTGCTTCCTGGAAATCAGCGAACCCGCAGGATGTGAACAATTTCTCGGCTGTGGCCTATTTCTTCGCCCGTAAGCTTTACGACCACTACAAAATTCCTATTGGGTTGATCAACGCCAGCGTAGGTGGCACGCCCATTGAAGCCTGGACCAGCGCAGAAGGCCTGAAGGAGTTCCCGGCTATTATGGCCACCATCAACAAGAACCGGGACACCAGCTACGTGAATCCTATCCAACGCCGGGCCGCGGCTGTTGCGGCGGCCAACCGGCAAAAGCCCGAGTTAGATAAAGGTCTTACCGGATCGGTAAAATGGTTTGACCCTGCGTACGAACCAAAAGGCTGGCGCAACATCAACATACCGGGTTATTGGGAAGACCAGGGCATCAAAGACCTGAACGGGGCCGTTTGGTACCGCCGCGAAATTGAGGTTCCGGCTTCTATGGATGGGGTACCGGCCAAGGTATTCCTGGGCCGCATTGTGGACGCTGATTTCCTGTATATTAACGGAAAACAGGTCGGAAACACAGGGTACCAATACCCGCAGAGAAGGTACAGTCTGCCAGCAGGCACCCTGAAAGCCGGTAAGAATCTCTTTGTGATACGAGTGCTGAACAACGGCGGCAAAGGCGGTTTCGTGCCAGACAAACCCTATTACATAGAAGCCGAAAATGGCCAGACGCTGGACCTGAAAGGCACGTGGCAATACAAAGTAGGCGAGGTGTACCGTCCCGCCGCTAGTGCATTTGAAGGTGGAATAAGCGCCCAGAATCAACCCACTGCACTGTATAACGCCATGGTAGCGCCCGCCATTGACTATACCCTCAAAGGAATACTCTGGTACCAGGGCGAAACCAATGCCGGTAACCCTACTGAGTACAAAAAGCTGTTACCCGCTTTAATATCTGACTGGCGGAACAAATGGCAGCAAGGCAACATCCCGTTCCTGTTTGTGCAGCTTCCTAATTTCATGGAAAGAACGTACCTGCCTGCAGAAAGTAACTGGGCCATGATGCGCGAAGCCGCTTTGCAAACGCTATCGGTGCCCAATACGGCTATGGCGGTCACCATTGAATTAGGCGAGTGGAATGACATTCACCCAGATAACAAGAAAGACGTAGGCGAACGCTTAGCCTTGGCTGCCCAGAAATTAATCTATGGCGATAAAAAGATAGTTTCATCAGGCCCGCTGTACCAATCCTCAAAAATTGAGGGGAATAAAATAGTGCTGAGCTTCACCAATGTGGGCAGTGGACTGATTGCTGTTGACGGGGAAGAACTTAGCCAGTTCGCCATTGCCGGATCCGATAAAAAGTTTGTCTGGGCCAAGGCCCGAATTGAAGGCGACAAAGTAGTGGTATGGAGCGACGAGGTACCAGCCCCGAAATACGTGCGCTACGCCTGGGCAGACAACCCCGATGGTGCCAACCTATACAACAAAGAAAAGCTACCCGCTTCCCCCTTCCGGACGGATCAATAAAGCACTAAGTGTACAGAGCATGTAGATATACCGCCTTGGGGAATGCCTTAACAGGAATTCCCCAAGGCGTTTTTTTTATGGGTTTTAATAAATGCTTTTAAAGGCATGTCCAATGCTTGGGTGTAGAATTGTTTTAATAGCTGTTCCGGGTGTTTTCTTTTAAATGGCTCCTGGCGTAACAGTAGTTGTAAGAATGAGACGAATAAAGGAAAGTGTCGCATAAATCAATGTTTTTCATTAATATAACTGCGCATTGAAAGATGATAGTAATGTCTCTTACTTAAGAAGCCACCCTATGTCTAGCCTTTCTAAATGGTTTTTAGCCATACCTGTTCTTATTATAGTTCTGGGCTTTTATATCTTATTATCTGGTGAGGCTGTACTTGGGAAGCTAAACCCCAGAGAAGCAACGTCCGCCAACCGTCAGGCTGCTCAAGAGAGCAAGGGCAGTGCTCAAGTGAATACTGCTCAGAAGACTGTTTCAATAGCAGATCTTAAAACAAATAGAGAGTCTGCATACCCGTATTTTCTCCTGGGTACAGGTCTTTTGGTAGTTCTGCTGATTCTGCCTAAGCTAGGAGAACTGTCCTTTTCGCCTACCAATGGTATCACCATAAAGGTGCTGAATGAATTGAAAGACGCCGTTGACGAAGCCAAAACTACCACCCAGGCGGTGGCCTTCAAGACAAACCAAGCCTCTATGAGGAGTGCCCCGGAAGCTCTGACTGATTCTGGCCCCGATTTTACAAACGAGCTAAAAAAGCTGGAGGAAAACGCCGTCAAGTTAACGGCCTATTCAAATCTACTGGAGAAGCTCTCTGAAAGTAAAGGGAAAACGAAATAGACACCTTGACCCATGGAACAAAGCAAGCGTGAAAAATTGAAGCATATTGTACGCAGCCTGGCCGAGCCGTACTTACAACTCCCCAACATCAACTCCGTGGGAATTGGCCTGAAGGAAATTGACGGTGTTTCCACCGAAGTGATTCAGTTTACGGTTGATTCCACTTATTCCTCAGAGCCAGAAGCCCTGTCGTTCGTACCTGCTGGCCAAAGCCTTGGGGCTGTCATACCAGACCATTTTGAGTTTGACGGCCTGGTGGTTCCTACCGATGTGGTGAGTAGAAAGTTCAAGCCAGAGTATATCATTGTCCCCGAACCGGAGAAAGATTATAGGAAACAGCGGCAGCAAGTTATAAGCCCTGGCTTAAGCGTAAGCCACCCCACAGTAAGCGCGGGCACCATTGGCTGTATTGTGTATGACCAAAAATCTGGACAACCCTACATCTTAAGCAACTGGCACGTCTTGCAAGGTCCCAGCGGAAACATAGGTGACGCCATCCTGCAGCCAGGCATGGCCGATGACAACAACATGACGGGTAACATCATTGGCAAATTAGTGCGGAGCCATTTAGGAGTAGCCGGAGACTGTGCCATTGCCACCATTGAAAACAGGCAATTTGATTCCACTGTGTACGGGCTGGATACTGTGCCCTCCATTGTTGCCAAAGCCGAACTGAATGATAAAGTGGCTAAATCAGGGCGGACAACGGCCATTACGTACGGCATTGTTAGAAGGGTAGAGGTGACGGCTAAAATTTTCTATGGCGACGGTGTAGGTTACCAGAGCATTGGCGGTTTTGAAATAGGGCCAGATCCAGATAAGCCAGCGGTTGACCTGGAAGTATCAAAGGGCGGAGACTCCGGTAGTCTCTGGCTGGCGTTTAATGCAGAGACGGGTAAGTACGAAATACCCTTAGGCCTTCATTTTGCCGGCGAAACCGTTTCTGATCCAGATGAACACGCTCTGGCTAGTAACATCCATTCGGTGCTGGAAAAGCTGGAAGTAAGTTTTCAGCCGCCCCAGATGTTGGAGGCTGCTTCTGTTCAAGCCATCAGAAAAGGATACCAGGAAGGTTTCTTGAGTAGTTTTGTGGTAAAACATCCCACCTTGCAAGGCGAAGCAGCCAAAACAGAATTACCCATCCCCAGTGCAGAAAATAATCTGCTCCATTATGTGCATTTTTCCCTGAAGATGAACCAGGAGCGGCGAACGGCTATCTATGTGGCCAGCAACATAGACGGCATGCACATTGTGAAAATCAGTAATGATGACAACGAGTGGAAGTTGGATGACCGCATAGAGGCCAGATACCAGACCGGCAATGAGTATTACAGAAACAATGCCTGGGACCGGGGCCATCTGGCCCATAGAGAATCTTTGATCTGGGGACTTTCTGTGGAAGAAGCCAGACAGGCCAACAGCGATTCCTTTCATTTTACCAATGCCGCCCTGCAGCACGAAAACTTCAACCAGGACGAATGGGTAGCGCTGGAGAACTGGGTGCTTGATTTCGCCAAAAATGACAATTACAAGCTATGTGTGTTTGTAGGCCCGGTTTTCCGAAAAGATGACATACGGCTTTCTGATATTAAGATTCCGGCTGCTTTCTGGAAAGTGGTGGTGTTAGAGAAGCAGGATGGTACTATCACGGCAGTTACTTTTCTGATGAACCAAATGGAAGAACAAATCCTGAAAGATAAGAATGGCCGTACGTACATCAAGTTTCAGCTTTATCAGATCTCGTTGCAAACGCTGGAAGAGTTAACCGGTGTTGTTTTTGAGGAACTGAAAGAGGTACAACCTCAGGAGATTACCCAGCAGGAGTTTGCTGCTATGGCAGAAGGGGCAGAACCCCAGCAATGGCCTATTGTCCTGGGTCCTATTGATATTAAACTATAAACCTGTAACTATTTCGTCTGAGTTTGTCTGCTTACAACTAAATAATTTAGACAGAGTATTTTAGAACATACGTGTAAATACTAAACCAAACAGAAGATGTGCCAGCAAGCCCCCCATCGCCATTCCATATTCTGTATTCTGCCCCCTTACCTTTTACGGGCCATTGCCGAGAACGGAAACAAAGAGCAGCGATCCCGCGCGTTGCGTATTATAAGCGGAGATATGACCTTCCGCAACTTGCGGTCAGGCGGTCGTGCAAGCGCAGAGTTTTTCAGGAAAAGGTCCTTAGCCTTTATGGTGGCCGGTGAAAAACAACGGACTATTTTTACTGCCAACAACAGCCAGACGCTGCCCGGAGTGATTGTCAGGTCAGAAGGAGGTCCACCCACAGATGATGTGGCGGTAAACGAAGCCTATGATGGCCTAGGGGCTACTTATGATTTCTTCTGGAATGTCTTCAAGCGCAACTCTATTGATGATGAAGGAATGCCGCTGTACGGCACTGTGCACTTCGGCGAAGACTACACCAACGCTTTTTGGGACGGCCAGAGAATGGTGTTCGGCGACGGAGACGGAGAGTTTTTCAACCGGTTTACGTTGGCGCTGGATGTCATTGCCCATGAACTGGCCCACGGCGTAACGGAAGACGAGAGCCAGTTACTATACTCAAGTCAGCCAGGGGCTTTAAATGAATCCCTTTCCGATGTTTTTGGCTCATTAGTGAAACAATACACCCTCAACCAAACCGTTGACCAAGCCGACTGGCTGATAGGGGCGGGGCTGTTTACCGATCAAGTACAGGGCGGAGGTGGGAACGTAGCGGCCATCCGTTCCATGAAAGACCCCGGAAGCGCGTATGATGATCCGGTGCTGGGCAAAGACCCACAACCGAAGCACATGAATGAATTCGTGAACACTTTTGAAGACAACGGCGGGGTACATATTAACTCCGGTATTCCCAATCACGCTTTCTACCTGGCAGCCATGAGCATTGGAGGGTATGCCTGGGAAAAAGCAGGACGTGTCTGGTATGCCACCTTGCTTGATCCGGGACTCAGGCCAAACGCCAACTTCCAGCAGTTCGCCGCCTTGACCATTGAACATGCCAAACGGTTTGACGTGGAAGCGCAGGTGCGGGATGCCTGGAACCAGGTAGGTATTTCAATGCCTGTTTAAGAAGCTTTCTCGGTTTTATACTCTCTTTGTGATTTTAGATTTTAGCCTCTTTTATGAAAATTCAATTCAAAACAGAAGGCGGGCTCGGGTATTTTCCAGGGTTAAACAAACCGCTGGAATTAAATAGCAATGAACTACCAGAGGAAGAAGAGAACCATTTGATGGGCTTAATCAAAGAAACCAGCTTCTTTGATTTGCCAAACCAACCTTCGGAGGTTACCCGGGGGGCAGATATGAAACAGTACCACATCAAGGTAGAAGAAGAGGGCCGTGAGCACTGGATTCAGGTGAGCGATACTTCTATTAACCCCCGGTTGCAGGAACTGGTGACTTACCTAAACAATAAACGCAAGGAGCAACAGTCAAGAAAATAAGCATTCATAAACTGAGGAATAGATGATCATTGTTTATGGGTTGTTTTTCCAAAAAAAGGCTTGAAAACGCTAAAAAGAGCAGGTGCATAAACAGACGTATTAGCTTATAAACACACATACTTTCAACCTGAAAGGATCTTGTGAGCAAGCAAGAATTGCCATTAAGAACTGCTACTGCCGTTCGCCACCAAGATCCTTCCAGGATGACAAAGAAGAAATACTTAAAAGCATCTTCAGGTAAGTGACAGTTTAAGCCTAAGCGTCAGCGGAAATGCTCGGTTGTTTTAGGTCTGTTTTTTAGAAATACGACTTAGAAAGGAAGAAACCTCTTTTCCCAAATTCAAAACATATTAGACATATCAAACACGTTTACTCAATCAACTAATGGCAAAGAATCATAGAATTAGTGTTGAACTAAGCACAGAGGCTACGCTGCAGCTTTTTATGTTAGAAGGTTATGCGGTAGCCCTCACCCGAACCCTTGATAATGTCTACCGCATCACCATCAGTGATTTCCCCATTGAAGGCGAGTTAGACTATTATGTGCATTGTACGGGCTGGAACAAAACCCCCTGGAACCTCAAGATCTTGGTAGATGACAAAGATGTAACCCCAGAGCCTATCAAAGGAGAAATCAAGAAAGGGTATTCTGTCCTTAGAGGTGCCATCACCCTTTAATCTGTGAGCAGTATGAAAAAGAGAAGCGGTACAGTGGCTTTCATGGCAGCCATCTTGTTAACAGTTCTGAACCTGTCAGCCCATGCCCAAACGTTTAAACCCATTTTTGAAGATAAAGAGGGGAGAACCGCCATTATTGCTCCCATTGGGTACTTCGGGGTGAATACAGGGAACCGAAGCATTCAATTTCAATACTTCTTTTCTAAATCAGCCTCACCAGCCGAGGAGGGAAGCCAATTGCTGAAGCGGAACCGGTGTTACTGGGGCTTTAACGTGGCAGGCTCCGCATCGGGAGACTTGTCAACGTTATTCTCCAATGGTGATTTTACTCCCGGTACTTCGGCTAATCTGTTTTTAGGTCATAGATCACTGTTCTTTCCTACCATTGATAAAAACGGAACTCCGGTGTTACATGGAGATAATCAGATTTCCATAGAAGATTGGCTGACATTTAGATTAGGCGGACAGGCCGCCAGATATACTTTATATGATCCCGCAAGGCCTTTTAATCAGCAGATTTACAGTGAGAGGTTTCGGGGGTATCTGGCGCAGGTGGCCTACACGGTACTCATCGGCGGAGCCACTTCCATTGGGGCTTCTTGGGATATTTCAAGGGAAAACAACATTGACAATTTGGCCTCCGTCAGCTTCAGGCAACAGACAGTCAGCACAGATCCCACGGGGCAAACTACCCGCATCATTGAGCAAGAGTTTAAGGCTTATTCCGGAGCTTATGCAACGGAGGTTGTGAATACCTTCAGCCTGGATGCCGTGCAGTATATTACCCCAGCCTCAAATGTGAACTATGCCCTTCACCTGTATGGCCGGCGAGTTCAGTCAGATGATCCCGTTTACCAAACAGGCCTTGGTTTTTACCTGTTTCCCAAGGGGAAAGTGGCCGGTGGTGTTTTTGTCCAGACCAGTGATCTAACCAATGCTGTGTCTGAAACACCGGAATTTTCCAAAAGAATAGACCTGGGGCTTACCGTAAAGTTCATTCTGCCTGGGTTGGGTATACCTAGTCCATGATCATGAGTGAAAGTTATCAATTCAGTTGAAACTGTAGTGCGCCAGCTTTCAGCAAAGCTCTCTATTGTAGCTTCTTCCTATTTTTGAGTTTGTAAAGTATCATTAAGTATGAAAACCAGGCTTTTGCTGTCATTTTCCGTGGCATTGCTCTTTTCCACAGATAGAGACTTGTTTGCACAGGCTAAAACACCTGATAAGAGCGGTTATGTGCTGGAGCAAGATGCGCAAGTGAGTAAAACGCAACCTGGTCCGCACAGCGGCGGCGGGGAGACCACCGCATACAGTTTCTTTGAGGGAGTCTCCGATTTTACTACTGCTTTCAGGAAAAGAACCCTAAAACCCGGTTCATCTATTGGGTATCATTTACAGAAAGAAGATGAGGTGTACTATATTCTTAGTGGCACTGGCCAAATGAAAATGAATGGCAAAACCTTCCCAGTAAAACCCGGTGATGCCATTCTAACCCGTCCTGGCAGTTCGCACGGCTTGGCCCCAGACAAAAACACCGAGCTAACCCTGCTCATCGTCTATGAGAAAAAGTAAAAGAAGGTGTCAGCTTTTCTGGGGACTTTTCATTCCTTTTCTGAACCAGGAAAGATTTTGGGTGAACCGGTAGCCTCAGGGACGGGCACCCATCGGCTCCTAAGATTATAAATGGGTTTTCAGTCAGCATTCCGCATAGATCAGATCCGCTTTGGTAGATTCTGATTGAAAGGGTAGTGTACTGATCTGTATTCCGGATGGAGGAGATTACAGGAACATCATCTGGCGATGAACTTCTACCAGCCCTCTTTCTGCACCAGAAAATTCTCAGAACCGAATCTGTTTAAGGCGTACATGTAAGTTTCATAAAAGGAATTGAATCCTTTGAAAACGATTTCTCCCCTTACCACAAAATAGCTTCCTTGTTCTGCCAACCGGTTCTGCGTTTCCGGTTGATGAGAGCTTTGGATGGTGGTAGGCGGTGCGGCAGTCATGGGCTTTGCAGGTATTCTGATTACGAATATAACTCCAAGCTGCTTTCACTGTTTAGTTTTCCCCTGGAATACCGTACAAGTACGATAAATATACGTATATACCTTCTAGCAAGTAAAATACAGTGAACAGGGCTTCTGAAGCTAATGCTTGATTTCTGTCACTCATCTTAGAAACAAAGGGAATACTGAGGATGGAAGAGAACGGGAATTTGTTTCTGATACTGGATTTACTGCGTTCGGAGTTGCAGCCTTTGGAGACCAATGGGGAACAGGCAGAAAAATTAAAAACTATTCTGGAAGACATTGGAAACGCGGTGCGCGGGCTAACTCACCAAGCCGAAGAAGTGTATGTTTTATCGCTACTTAGCTCTACCTTAAACGGCATCGAAAGCGCCAAAAAGATGATGCAGGAGGGCCACTACGCTGATTCTGCCCTTGCCGCGAAAATGTCCCTCACCAACCTGCTGGCAAACCGTGATTTGTTTTTGTGAGAGATGAAACGCTTTTTCAGCAAACCACCTGGAAAAAACTGGCGTGCAGTAGGTGGTAGAAACCTTTGCTTGTACAAGGTGCATTTTACTTTACTTAGCTTACAAGTATAAATGCTTGATCATGGTTAAGACACCTAGAATATTTGAAATCTGATGATTTGAAGGCCAATAAAAAAAGCCCCTCAGCATGAACTGAGAGGCTTTCTTGTAGTCCGTAGGGGAATCGAACCCCTGTTACCAGAATGAAAATCTGGTGTCCTAACCCCTAGACGAACGGACCATCTTTCGGTTTTGATGGTGCAAATATAGCGGTGTGATTTTGATCTGCCAAACATCAGGTGAAAAAAAGTTCATGTTTTCGAGATTATGAGATTGTATGGCTTCTAAAGTATTGACAGTGAAAAGGTAATCAGTAAAAATATTTTTGCCGTTCAATTATATTTCAACGCAGTTTTAAGCAAAACAGGACTAAAGCGTAAAAGACCCATTCCTTTGTAAGTAGTTCCAGAGAGAGGTTTTGGGGCCGTTTTTAGGAAAAGAGCATCAAAACCTCTCTCTGGAATTTCAGAATCGTCTTGAGCGGGAAGTAATGCTTTTTATTAAAGACCCATGTTGCCGCCGTGTTTTTCCAGGGTATACAAGTGGTGGGCTAACTCAAAAGAAGTGGGGTTTTCCAGGCCACTTGCTTTGCGGGCATTCTTTTCAGATTCTCCTTCCCATAACAGATTCTGATAAACCTGGTAGCTGTCTTTAAGGCTTTGAAAGATGCTGACGAGCGACTCCTTGGAGCTTTTCAGTTGCTCAAGGTCAAAGGCCGATCTTTCCACAATCTCCTCTACCAGGTAAAACTCATCCTGCATGATCTGGTGGGCTCCTTCTTCGTCTAAGACCAGGGGTTTGTAGACTTTGAAATAATGCGCATCGGCTAGAAAGGTGCTGCCGGTACTATCCTTCAGGTTAAGGACAATGGGGGAATCCAGGGGCTGTTCTTTTTGGTGCCGGGCAAACAGAGACAAAATCTGCAGACCTTGTTCGGGGTACTGGGCGAACAGACGGGAAAGGTCGCCTAAGTCAAATCCTAGTGACACCACTTTGAAGGTAGACCCAGAGTGTGTTTTGCCCGTCACAGTGACGGCGGTATCCTCGGCGTAGACGATCTCTTCCATCTCAAAAGGATCTGATAGCAAAATGGATTGCGGGGAGTAGGTGGCAGGGTCAATGCCCGAAGACGTGGAAACTTGGGGCGGTAGCGCGACCAACTGCTCCAGAAGCTGGGCATCTTTGTTTTCCTGCTGAAAAAGGCTGGAGACAAAAATACTGTGTTCGGTGCTGTCGCCTATGGCATTTAACTGGAGAAGATACGTGTCCAGGAACTGAAGCTGGTGCTTCAGTTTTTTATAGATCTTGGTTTTACGGAAGGTTTTTCTGTGGTAGTAAAGCAGGGTGGCCACTTCGCCGTAGCAGTCCAGTTCCTTTACTTTTTCCATTTCCTGCAAAATGGCTTCGGGAGTGGCTCTATCCTTGAGCAGCATCTCCTCAAACAGGAAGATGGGGTAGTCATGGGTGGGCTGGCCAATCTCGGGAAGGACGTTGAAGGCACTCAGCTTCTCACGTTTGGCTTCCAGCAAAACCTCCAGATTTGTTTTAACCGGCGCCATGAGATGCTCAGTGGCAGCCTGCTGCAACTGTTCCTGGGTTTTCTGCAACGCTTGCTCAGATAAAGGTACCGCTTCGGTTAATTGCCACAGAATCTGAAGGTGCGTGTGGGACGGCGGCAGCCCGTACGCCGACATGATATCCTCTTCCAGTTCCACCACCGATTCAAACAATTCCGTGTTTTCTTCGGGACCGCCTTTCTCCTTCAACTCCTGGTAAAAGTGATAATACGTTTTGAGTTTTTCCGTCACCTGCATATCCAGTATAGTTTTTCTATGGTTAGAAAAGGCTTTAGTACAAGAATCTCCTGCCAACAGGCAAGACCTGAAACAAACGGGCTAATTTACCACCCGTGCTACAATGGCTTATAGATGTTTTGCAGCTATGGATGCTTTTACGCAAAGGTTGGGGTCAGGACTTGTACTTTTAGGATAATCTCTAGCGGAATAGGGAAGTACAAACGCGAAAGGTAGTAAAGCTGTGATTACCTCTTCTTTAAACACGGTAACCTGAAATCCCGCTTCTTATCCTGTATTCAAGTAGCAGGGTAGCCAGAGAAAGTTGGTGGAGTAAGAACGTTCATGACGCTTTACGCTACAGTCGAGCTTTCTCAGAACTGTTTAGGAGGTAACTTCTAAAAACAAGCATCAAAACAGTGGTTAAGGAGAGGGGTAGGCTTCCAGATACGTAGGAGCCACAAAGTCCGTCAGCCAAACTTTGTTCTCAGATTGATAGAATATTCTACCTTCTCGCTGCATCTGACCGCTTTTCACTTGGAAGAGGAAGGGTTTTCCGTGTCGGGAACCCACTTTGACAGCCGTCTCCGGCTCTGCCGAAAGATGCACGTACTGGCGCGATTGTTTCTGAAGTCCCGATTTTAAAATATCGGCTACATTCCGCTCTGCAGTGCCGTGATACAGGAACTCCGGCGGTGAAACAGGCACTAATTTTAAATCAATGGATAGGGAGTGGCCTTGGCTGGCTCTTATTTTGGTGTGGTTTTCATTGAAGGCAAAGCGTTGCTTGTCATTGGAGGAAACTACTTCTTGCAATCTTTCCAGGGAAACAGGTTTGCCCCCGGCGTTTAGTTTCTGCAACAACTGCTCTACACTTGTCCAGCCTTCCGCATCCAGTTCAATGCCCAAAACCTCCGGCTTATGCCGAAGCACCAAGCTTAGCAACTTGCTGATGTCTCTGTTATTCATAGGCTAAAGGTAATCAGAGTAGAATTGGGGTGTTTTACGGCTGGTTCCGGAAAAAGGCCTCCAAAACAGCTTGAAGGAGAACTCCCACTTTCGTTATAAAACAGAAAAGCCCGGCTGAACCGGGCTTTTCTAGGAGTACATCGTTTTTATTTCACTTCTTTCAAAAGCTCTTGCACGGCCACTTCCAATTGCTGGTCTTTGCCTTTGCTTACCTGCTCAAATTCATTCATCACTTTCACGTCTGGTTCAGTTTGCAGGTTTTCCAGGTAGCGACCCTGCACGTCTTTCACGCCCAGCGGCGGAACGCCCCAGCGTACGCTGTTGTCCTGCAGAGATTCCCAACCGGCAAAGGTACAGGTGCCTGGTACCGGCATGCCCACCAGTTTCCCCAATTTCAAATCCTGGTAGCTGAACGCGAAGCAGTGACCGTCTGAGTAGTTGGCTTCGTTGGCCAGCGCAATGCTGGGTTTGTTCCACCGGAACGAGGGTTCAATACCGGTAGAGCGGTTGTCTGTGGTGTAGTTCAGGAACACTTTGCCGCTTAGGAACATGGCCAGATCTGCTACCAGGTCACCGCCGCCGTTGTTGCGGGTGTCTACCACCATGCCTTTGCGGTTGGCGTATTTGCCCATTACTTCTTCATACACGTTGCGGTAGGCAGGGTCGTTCATGCCCGGAATGTGCACATAGCCCAACTGGCCGTTGCTCAGGCGGTCCACTTCTTCGGCGTTGCGGCGCACCCAGCGTTTGTACAGCAAGGAGTTTTCCTCACCAGCAGAGATGGGTTTTATGGTAATGTCCCGGCGCTTCTTAGACGATGGATCATAAATAGTGAGCAGCGTGTTTTTGCCGGCTTTGCGGTTCAGGAACTGCGCGTAATCTTTCTCTGGGGTAAGGGTTTCGCCATCAATTTTCTCGATGATCATGCCGGGTTTCACGTCCAGACCTGCTTTCTGAAGTGGACCTTCCAGAATCACTTCGTCTATTTTAAGGCCGTTTCCGGTAAAATTCTGGTCGTAGAACACGCCTAAAGAAGCGGTGGCATCGGCGTTTACGGGCACGTTGGAGAAGCTGGAACCGGAGTGCGATACGTTCAGCTCGCCCAGCAATTCGCTCAGCATCTCAGAGAACTCATAGTTGTTGCTGATGTGCGGCAGGTATTTCTCATAATCACCTTTCAGGGCGGCCCAGTTGGCACCGTGGAAACCGGCGGTATAGAAGGTTTTCTGCGTGCGGCGCCACACGTGCTCAAACATGAAAGCGCGTTCAGCGGCTACATTCAGGTTCATGTCGCCACTGATGGCCACGTTCTCTTGTTTGTTCGCGGTTGGGTCTAACTTAATCACCCGGCCATCGGCTAGCAGGAACAGGTTTTTGAAGTCTTTGTCCCAATCCATGCTGGCCCGGTTCGCGTTCAGGGTCACGGCCATTTTGGTTTCCTTGGTGCGCAGGTTAGTGCTCCAGAGATTGTAGCCTCTCTCAAAGCGGGCCAGGTAGTACAGCGTCTCGCCGTCTTTAGACACCAGGGCATCGCCTAATTGCGAGGAATGCAGGGTCAGGCGCGCTTTGCGGGTTTTCAGGCCTTCCCAGTCAATGGTGAGGGATTCCTTCTTCTTTTTGTCTTTATCCTTGTCCTTTTCTTTCTCCTTGGCTGCTTTTTCATCGGCTTCTTTCACCAGGGCGTAATCTTCTTTGCTCAACCGAAATTTGTCATAGGCGGCCTGGGTCATGAACATCGCGAAGATGTCTGACTGGGCTCCGCCGCTGTTGGCCTGGGCGCGCATGCCTTCGCGGGTGCTGTTCCAGATGAGCATGTTGCCGCCGGCCATCCACTGCGGAGAATCATCCTGGTAGCCGCTCTCGGTTAAGTTGATTTTCTTGCCTTTTCCGTCAGCGGAGATTAATCCAACCTCGCCGTTGGCGAAACCGGGCTCCGAGAAATCAAACGCGATCCATTTGCTGTCTGGGCTCCAGGTAAAGTATTGGTCGTTGTCGCGCATGGAGAACAGCTCATTGGTGGTGAGCAGGGTACGCACTTTCTTGTCATCTATGTTGTAGACTTTCAAGGTCATGCGGTCTTCCACAAACGCGATCTCCTTGCCGTCTGGCGAGAACTGCGGCTCGTAGTTTTCCTTGTCGTTGTCAATGATGGGGGTTTCCTTGAGCAGGGTAGAGGCGTAAAAATAAGGTTCCTCTTTGCGGCTGATCTCGGTTTGGTAAATCTTCCAGCCTTTGCCGCGCTCCGTGGCATAAATCAACTTTTTGCCGTCTGGCGAGAAACTGACGCTGCGTTCCTGCTCTGGGGTATCTGTGATGCGCTTGGTAGCCGTCCCTTCCACCGCCGAAACAAACACTTCACCGCGGTAAATGAAGGCTACTTCCTTGCCGTTAGGCGACACTGCCAAATCCTGCACACCGCTTCCGGCTACGGGTACAATGCGTTCGTTGTTGGTTTTAGCATCAGTAGAGATGATCACGTTCACTTTCTGCGGGGCGCCGTTGGGCTGCATGGTGTACAAGTCCCCGTCAAACCCGAAGCTCAGCACGCCATTGTTAGAGGCGGTTAAGAACCGAACCGGGTGTTTGGTGAACTTGGTGATCTGGGTGGAGGTGCCGGGCTTGTCAGCGGACATGCGGTGCACGTTGAACGTGCCGCTTTCCTCGCTCAGATAATAGATGGTTTTGTCATTGTCGGCGAAAACGGGAGTGCGGTCCTCTCCCGCGTAGGTAGTGAGTTTGGTGTGCTTGCCGGTTTTGGTGTCATAGCTCCACAGGTCGCGGGCCACGGAAGAAACGTGGTGTTTCCGCCACTGGTTTTCGCCGCCTTTTTTGTCCTGGTACAGCATGATCTGACCGTTCTGGCTCAGTTTCACTTCCTCGGCCGGGGTGGTCAAGACTTGCTGCACACGGCCACCGGCTAAAGCTACCTTGTACAATTCTGGCTGGGCGAAGGTGGGGAACTGACGGTTAGAAGCCATGTCCATGCGGGTGGACCCGAAGAATACGGTTTTCCCGTCTGGGCTGAACTCATACGGATACTCATTGGACGAGTGGAACGTCATGCGCTGCGCCTCTCCGCCGGTGGCGGGCATCTGGAACAAGTCAAAGTTGCTGTACCGGTCAGACGCGAACACAATGGTTTTACCGTCTTTGCTCCAAACCGGCATAAAATCATGGGCTTCATGCACGGTGAGCGGCTGGGCCGTGCCGCCACTGGCTGGTACCCGATAAAGGTCGCCTTTGTAGGTGAAGACAATGGTTTGGCCGTCTGGCGAGATGGCAGAGTAACGCAGCCAGGAAGGTGCGCTTTGGGCGTTTGCCGCACTTATGGTTGTGGCCAGCAATGCTCCGGTGTAGAGTAGTTTCTTAAGCATAGAAGGATAGAAATACGCAGAAAGATACATAGCCAAGGCATGATATAAAAGAACTAATTAGTTCAGGAAGTAAGGAAGGAGAGATTTAATAGAAAGCTGCCCAGAGACTTCTGGGTGAGGAGGACAAGATTAAGTTTTTACTATGTTCAGCAGAAATAGCTTTGTTGCTATTTGGATTTAATCTAAATAGGTCGTTAGTTTGTCAGAGTAACAAGAAGAAGCCTTTCCTGGTCAGTTCCTTCTCCTGCGCTTTTGGTCTGTTTTCCTGAAAATAAGGGCTAAACGTCTATTCTGGGGGGAACGGAGCGGTAAGTAGGTAACAAATAAGTAGATCACTATAAAAGGATTCGTCCATGAAAAGAGGGTACACCTTGCGGAAGTTTTTCAATGACATTCACCTTTGGTTAGGCTTAGCCAGTGGGTTGGTGCTGTTTGTGGTATGCCTTACCGGTACCATTTTCACGTTCCATACCGAAATAGAAGAAGCCATTGAACCGGCGAAATACCGGGTGGAGGTACCTACCAATGCCGTAGCCCTTTCTCCGGATGAATTGATCCAGAAGCTGCAGCGTGCGCAAAAAGAAACCGTAACGGCCCTGCAAATTCCGCAAGACCCCGCCAAGCCTTACCGTTTCACGCTCAAGAAAGAAGAAGGCGACAAAGGCGAAGCCAAAAAAGCCGAGGCTTCCCAAGCCATTGCGGGTGCACCTGCCACTAAAGGCAGAGAGGGTAAAAAAGTCGGCAAAGGCGGACCCGGTGGAGGCGGCCGTGGCACTACGTATCTGGTAAACCAATATACCGGCGAAGTAAAAGGCACTACCGAAGGCCCCGCGCACGAATTCTTTGAGACCGCTGAAGGACTGCACCGCACCTTGCTGGTGAAAGCAGAGCCCGGAGAGCTGAACCCTGGCAAAATCATTGTAGGCGGTGCTACCATTATCTTCGTTTTCATCATCATTTCCGGATTAGTGATCTGGTTCCCTAAGAAACTGAAGAACTGGAAACTAGGGCTGAAAGTGAAAACCAGCGGCAACTGGAAGCGCATTAACCATGACCTGCACAACTCCTTAGGGTTCTATTCTTCGTTCCTGCTGCTGATCATGGCTCTCACTGGACTGTGCTGGTCCTTTGAATGGTACCGCGATGGCGCCAGCGCCGTAGTAGGTGACAAGATCTTCAAGCAGAAGTCTGAAAAGCCCATGAATTCAGACTTAGCGGGATTCACCTCCCAAAAACCAGCCCTAGCCGATTACATCAAAATCACCAATGGAATACTTCCTTATGAAGGAAACCTCCGCATCACTTTACCGTCAGATTCGGCCGGAGCCGTGGTGGTAAACAAGTCTGAAAGCGGCTTCTTCGCGCCTTCTGCTTCAGATAAGGTGCAGTTAGACCAGTATACCGGCAAGGCTTTGAAAGTAGAGAAATTCGCAGATAAGAAGTTCAATGAGAAAATAGCCGCCAGCGTAAAGGGAATGCACGTAGGCGATGTCTTCGGGACTTTCTCTAAAATCATCTATTTCATCTGCTGCTTAATTGCCACCAGCTTGCCAATCACCGGTACTTTGATCTGGTGGAACAAATTGAAGAAGAAGTCAGCCAAACAATCGGCTGTGGCCAGACCAGCCGTTTCAAGAGTATAGCGCTAATTTGTTTTAGGGCTGATTTCTGAAAAACAGCTTCAAATTAGAGTAGGCCCACTTGGGTGAGGTGCTTTTTAAAATAGGTTTAGTGTTAGCGTCAAATGCAAACGGGCTTGAACATCATGTTCAAGCCCGTTTTGTTTTAATTCAGCAAAGTAATCTTTAAAGAACTTACCTTATCTGCCAACCTATCCACCATTTGTCATCCTGACCTAACCACCCATCCTTGTCATCCTGAAAGGATCTTGTGGGCGCTACTGGAAAGTATATAGAACAAAGCAGTGGCAAGTTTAGGGACTGTTTCTTTAAAATAAGCCTTAAACCAAGCATTTCTAAATCTACCACTAAATCAGATCAGCCTGAATTGGTTTAAGACGGATTAGTAGTCTTCAGGAATTTAGGTGCGGTGCGGTGTTTGGAGAGTTGTTCGTAGGCATAGGCAATCCCGAACAGTTTTGGCTCTGAGTAGGCTGTTCCGAAGAAGGAGATACCCACCGGCAGTCCCTGCACTTGGCCCAGCGGCACCGTTACATGTGGGTACCCCGAGATAGCCGCCGGGGTAGACATGCCGTAACCCGTGAAAGAGTCGCCGTTTACCAGGTCAATGCACCAGGACGGGCCATACGTTGGGCCGGCAATGGCATCCAGTTTGTTGTCCTTTAGAAGCTTGTCAATGGCCGCCCGGGAGCCGGAAACCTGTTTCGCCACGGCGTCTTTGTACTCCTTTGTATTCAGGTCGCCTAGTTTGTCTGACATTTCCAGAATCTCCTGCTTGAAGAAAGGCATGGAGGTTTTCTCGTTCCGCTTGTTGAATTCGATAACATCTTTGAGGGTTTTCACCTGCGCGTTAGCCGAGGCCAGGTACTTGTTCACGCCGTCTTTGAATTCGTATTGCAGAATCTTGAAACTGTCTTTAGAAGCATCTCTGATGCTTTTCATGGCTTCCACTTCCACAATGGTAGCGCCTTTGCTTTTCAGTTGGTCCAAGGCTTGGCGGAGCAACGCATCAATGGCCACGTGGCCTTCCATAAAGGATTTCTCCACGCCAATGCGTTTACCTTGCAGGGCGTTCGCATCCAAGAATTGGGTGTAATCTGTGTGGGCTTTGCCGGTGCTTTCTTTGGTCACAGCATCATTCGGGTCAACTCCGGCCAGCACGCCCATGAGAATGGCGGCATCGGTGACGGTTCTGGCAATGGGTCCGGCGGTGTCCTGAGTGTGTGAAATAGGAATAATGCCGGAACGGCTTACCAAACCCACGGTGGGTTTAAAGCCTACCACGCCGCTCACGGCCGCTGGGCAGACAATGGAACCGTTGGTTTCGGTACCCACGGCTACGGCGCACAGGTTAGCCGCCACGGCTACGCCCGATCCTGAACTGGAACCGCAGGGCGTACGGTCCAATACGTAGGCGTTTTTGGTTTGTCCGCCGCGCCCGCTCCAGCCGCTAGACGAGTTGGTAGAACGGAAGTTGGCCCACTCGCTCAGGTTGGTTTTGCCGATGATCACCGCGCCCGCCGCCCGCAACTGGCTCACAATGAAAGCGTCTTTGCTGGCTTTGTTATCTGCCAGGGCCAAAGCACCCGCCGAGGTGGACATTTTATCATGGGTGTCCACGTTGTCTTTCACCATCACCGGAATGCCGTGCAGCGGGCCGCGTACTTTGCCCGCTTTGCGCTCCTGGTCCATGGCCTCGGCAATCTGCAGGGCGTCTGGGTTCACCTCAATTACCGAGTTGATTTTAGGTCCGCTCTTGTCCACGGTCTGAATGCGGTCCAGGTACAGCTGGGTGATCACTTTGGAAGTCAGTTCGCCAGACTGCATCCTGCGTTGCAGTTCCTGGATGCTCACTTCATTGAGCTGGAAATCGGTTGGATCAGGGTTCGCAGCGGCGGTTTCTCCTGCTGGGGCTTGGATTGGGTTTTCAGTAGCGGCGGCAGTAGGCGTGTTGCCGGTAGTGGTGGCGCAGGCCCCCAGCCCAAAAGCCGATAAGGTGATTCCGGCCAAAGAACCGGTTCTTAAGAAATTGCGTCTGTTCATCAGGTTGGATTTTGTAGAAAGATAACCCTTCTAAGTCTAAAATGAAATGCTTCTTTTCGGGCATTTTTGTGAAAATCGGCTTCTAAACAGACCATTGCTTTCTGCGGCGGAAACAATATTCCGACAGAACCAATAGATTTACCCTGGAATTCAGAAAACACGCATGAAACAGGTACTGCTCTTAACGCTGATGATGGTGTGCACCAGCCAACTCCAAGCCCAGGAACGGAAACGTATCCGAGAGTACGGTGCAAAGATTGGCGTGCTGCCCACCGGCAAGTTGAACGCCATCACAGATGTGACTGGCGTGTTGGTAGGACAGGTAACCCTGCACAAAGGCAGCGACGTACGAACCGGCGTCACAGCCATCCTTCCGCACAGCGGAAACCTGTTTCAGGAGAAGGTACCCGCGGCGGTGTATGTGGGCAACGGCTTCGGGAAGTTAGCGGGCAGTTCACAGGTGCAGGAACTGGGCAACCTGGAATCACCTATCATTTTAACCAACACGCTGAGCGTGGCTACGGCCATGAACGCAGTGATTACTCATACGCTGCAACAGCCCGGCAATGAAAAGGTGCAGTCGGTGAATGCGGTGGTGGGCGAAACCAATGACGGCGGGCTGAACGACATCAGAGGCCGCCACGTGACAGAAAAGCACGTGCTGGAAGCCATTCAGAAAGCCAAAACTGGCGCGGTGGAGGAGGGAAACGTGGGGGCGGGCACCGGCACCATCTGCTTCGGGTTCAAAGGCGGTATCGGGACTTCTTCCCGGAAGTTGCCCGCAAGTTTAGGAGGCTACACGGTGGGCGTGCTGGTGCAAACGAACTTTGGCGGAGTGCTGCAGGTGGCCGGTGCCCCGGTGGGAGAGGAACTGGAGCGCTTTTCTTTCCGGCAGCAGATTCTGGAGAAAGCCGATGGCTCCTGCATGATCGTGGTAGCCACCGATGCACCCATAGATGCGCGCAACCTGGAACGGCTGGCCAAACGCGCCATGCTGGGCTTAGGCAAAACCGGTGGCATTGCCTCCAACGGCAGCGGCGATTACGTCCTTGCGTTTTCAACGCACCCAAGCCTCCGGGTTCCGTATGAAAGCCGGGAGAAAACCCAGACCCTGCCGCTGCTGCGAAACGACGAGATGTCTCCTTTGTTTCTGGCCACCATTGAAGCCACCGAAGAAGCCATCCTTAACTCACTCTTCAAAGCCGAAACCATGACCGGCCGAGACAAAACTAAAATTGAAGCCCTACCGCTGGAGCAAACCCTGGAAATTTTAAAGAAACACCATGTCCTCAAACCATAGACTTTACGCCTACCTGCACGAAGAAATTTTGCCTTTGGAGAGCGCTTACCTGCACGTGAGCGACCTGGCCATCCAGCGTGGCTACGGTATTTTCGATTTCTTCAAAACCCAAAATGGGCAGCCGCTTTTCCTGGAAGACTACCTGAACCGGTTCTATGCTTCGGCTTTGCTGATGGGCCTGGAAGTGCCCCTTTCTGAAGAAGAACTGGTTTCCACCATTACCCGGTTGATCCAGATGAATGGCCTTTCAGATTCTGGGGTGAAGATGATTTTAACCGGTGGCTACTCTGAGAACGGTTACAATCCTGGCCCGCCCAATCTGATCATGCTGGAGCAGCCGCTTACCTTACCCTCAGAAGCGCAGGTAGCCACCGGCATCAAGGTCATCACCCATGAGTACGTGCGGGAATTGGCGGCCGCCAAAACCATCAATTACACGGTAGGCATAAGGTTAATCCAGCAAGTGAAAGCCAAAGCCGCCGATGATGTGCTGTACCACCAAAACGGGGTAGTGTCTGAGTTTCCGCGCAGCAATTTCTTCCTTGTAAAACAGGACAACACCCTTGTCACGCCGGCGCACGAAATCCTGAAAGGCGTTACCCGTAAAAACGTGCTGGAATTGGCCGGCAAGAAATACCAGGTGGAAGAAGGCACCGTGACCCTGGAAGACATTGCCCAAGCCAAAGAAGCCTTCATGACCAGCACCACCAAGCGGGTTCTGCCCATTGTAGCCGTAGACGGAAAACCCATCGGAGACGGAAAACCCGGTGACGTTTCACTTGAATTGCTGCAAGACTTGATTGATTTGGAGGAAGCTCAACTATGTGCTTTGTAGCTTATGGATAACTGATGGGTACCTGATGTGAGAAGAACCTTCAATTCAGGCAAATACGCCTAGAACACGGAGATTCTCCCCTTGAGGGGAGCAGAGAGGGGTGTTTACACAGGAGAGCAGGCATTTCACAAACAATGGCAAAACATTTCTAAACCAACAGGAGCAAAGCCTAATTGGCAATGCGTAAATCAGCAGGAGTAAACACCCCTCTTTATCTCCCCTCAAGGGGAGAATCTGCGTCTAAGAGACGCTTTTGAAAATCTTGGCACCATGAGGCTTGTTGCCGCCTACTAACGAAAAAACCTCGGTTTAGAGGCTGTTTTCTGAAAACAGCCTCTAAACCGAGGTTTTTTTGATGAGAAGAAAGCCATGATTCGGCTTCTGCTTGATTATTTCTTCATGGTGTTTACAATAGCATGGAAGGCAGGCTTCGGCTGGTAGTTGCGGTCGAAGATCATAGGGTAGCTGGTGCGGCCTTTGATAGGCCAGTCGTTCAACCAGGAATCTCTGTCGGTGATGCCCCAGAAGGTGACGCGGGTGATTTTGTCTCTATGTTTGTGAAAGAGCGCGAAAAGCTCCGCGTAGCGTTTGGCCAGTTTCTGCTGCACTTCCTCCGGAAGACCCGTGGTGTACACGTTGTACTTCTGGTCGAACTCAAACGTGGCATCAATATCAGCCCCTTGACGGTTGCTGGGGTTAGGAAGCACGTCAATGTCCAGCTCGGTGAACATGACCTTGCCTACTTTGGAGAACTTGATGATGCTTTCCTCAATCTGCTGAATAGTGGGGTTTTCCAGGCCGTAGTGGCCCTGCATGCCTATGCCGGTTACTTTCAGGCCTTTTGCCTGAAGGCTTTTCACCAGTTTAACGGCGCCGTCGGCTTTGGCAGGCTTCCAGAGGTTGTAGTCATTGTAGTACAGCTCGGCTTTAGGATCTGCTTTTTGGGCGGTGGCATAGGCGTTGGACAGGAACTCCTCGCCAGCGATCTGGTACCATTTGCTCTTGCGCAGGGTGCCATCGTCATTCAAGGCTTCGTTCACCACATCCCAGCCGTTGATCTGGCCTTTGTACCGTCCGGCTACTGCCATGATGTGTTCTGTTTGGCGTTTCAGCAGCTGCTCTTTGGTGGCGGGTTTGCCTGGTTCAGATTCAAACACCCAGTTTGGAGTTTGCTGATGCCAGGTCAACGTGTGGCCCACAATAAACTGCTTGTATTTCTTGCCCAGCGCTACAAAATCATCGGCGGGTTTGAAGTTGTACGTGTCTGGCTGCGGATGCACGCTTCCCCACTTCAGCAGATTCTCGGGAGTAATGGTGCTGAAGTGTTGGGCGATGATCGCCTCTGCTTTAGGATCTTTACCGGCCGCTTGCTGGTAATTTAGCGCCGCGCCCACGTAAAAATCATCTTTGAAGATTTGTTTCAGGGAAGGCTGCCCCTGATTGAGCGTGGTGGCTACGCAACCCAGAGAGGCGAAAACAACCCCGGCCGCTAACATGATTCTATTCCTTTTCATGGACGTATGTTTGATTAGCTTATCTATTCTTAGGGAGATTAATGCCATCGTTGGCATTGAAAATGACTAAAGAATTTAATCCTTTATAAGGTTTAGCTCCTCTGTTTCAGGCCTATTCTTATGAAAACGGACTTAAAACAGAGGAGCCTTTTTGGTTACAGAAGGAAGTGCTTAAAACCCGATGGAGTTACCACCGTCTACCGGTAACACGGTGCCGGTCACGTACCGGGCGGCATCTGAGGCTAAGAAATAAACGGCTTCGGCCACATCAGAAGTAGCACCGAATTTGCCCATTGGCGTACGGCCCATCGCTTTGTTTTTACGTTCAGGATCGCTGTCCATGGCTTTGGCCGACATGGCCGTGGCAATAAAGCCGGGAGCCACGCAGTTGGTTCTGATGCCCATGGGAGAAAGTTCAGAGGCCATGGCGCGGGTCATGCCCTCAATCGCTGATTTGGAGGCGGTGTAGGAAATTACCTTGGGGAGACCGTACTGCGAAGCCATGGAGCTGATATTGATGATGGAGCCTTCGCCGTGCGGAAGCATCGTTTTCACCACCTCGCGGCTCAACGCGAACACGGCGGTCACGTTGGTGGTATTGATGCGCTGGAACTCTTCATCGGTTACCTCTACAAAAGGCTTCTTCTGGTTAATGCCCGCGTTGTTCACCAGAATATCCAGCTTGCCATGTTCCTGCGCCAGACGTTCTACCAGTGCCGGAATACCTTCCAGGTTGCTCAGGTCATACGACTCCGTGATGCAAAGCTCGCCCAACCTGTCTTTCACATCCTTTAATTTCTGCTCATCGCGGCCAATCACAATGGTTTTGATGTTTTGCTGAATGAATTTCTCTACAATGGCCAGGCCTATTCCTGAAGCGCCGCCGGTAACAATGGCGGTTTTAGTTGTGGTGTTTTGAGTCATGGGGTTGTTCATCAATGTTATATGCCAGGAGCAAATTTGGGTTCTATTTTCATGTACTCCTCTAAGGTGCCCTGTGGTTGTTCTAATCCTTGCGGAATAGGTCTCTTGGAAAATGTCTGGAAATACAGCAGACAGGCATCGCGCCACCAGCGGGCGTCTTTTTCCTGAATAGCCAGGTATTGCTTCACCTGCTGGTGTCTTTCCTTGTCTACTTGTCCTTGCAGGCCATCCCAGGTTTTCTGCATGGCGCGTACGGAGTCTACGCCGCCCGAGTAGCGGTAGCAGAGTTCATCCCAGAGGGTTCTGCCAGATTTGGTTTTCGCATCCCAAGCCACGTGGTGGAACCACAGCAACACTTCTTCAGGGCAAGTGGTTGGACTTCCCCACTGAGCCTGGACTTCGGGGGCGTACTGCGAAAGGGCATTGCTGCCGGTTTTGGTGCGATCAAATCCAATGCCTTTTTCATCGGCGCGGTGATAGTAGACCGAGGTCCAGTCGGCGCGGGGTTTGTCTTTGATCCAGGGCCCCGGACCGTAATGGTGGCTCCAGCCCATAATGTGATGCAGGCCCATGGGCGTCATGTAATTCACCACGGCCTCGCGGGAGCCCATCATCATCTTTCTGATAGGGGCAACCTGCGGCGGAGCGTTGGAGAACGTCATCTTAATCCACTCATCGGCAATGTTTTCTGAGGTCAAATCGTGATCCCAGGCCAGACGGCCGAAAGCGTACCAGTTGGCTTGCCCAAAGGGGTGGCTGGTCCAGTTGATGTCATTCCCGATGTTAGCAACCCCGGCCATACCGGAGATGGCGTGGTTGTCCAGGCTTCCGTCCACTACTTTGGCCACGGTAGAGCCTTTGCCTTTGGCGTAGGTGTCAGCTTCTAAGGTTTCTTTGAACATAGGAGCCAGGTAGGCCAGGTGCGTGCCTTGCCCCAGGTATTCCTGCGTGATCTGGAACTCCATCATAAGCGGGGTTTTCGGCATAGCCCCGAACAGCGGATGGAACGGCTCGCGCGGTTGGAAGTCAATAGCACCGTTTTTCACCTGCACCATCACATTCCCTTGGAAAGTGCCGTCCAGCGGTTTAAACTCGGTGTACGCCTGCTTATGGCGGTCATCGGGTACGTTGTTGTCATACACAAACGCGCGCCACATCACAATACCACCTTTGGGGGCCAGTACTTCGGCCAGCATGTTCGCGCCATCGGCGTGGGAGCGGTTGTAGTTCTGCGGACCAGGCTGGCCTTCTGAGTTGGCCTTTACCGTAAATCCCCCGAAATCAGGAATATAGGTGTAAATTTCGTTTACCTTGTTTTTCCACCAGGCTTTCACCTCGGGGTTCAACGGATCAGCGGTTTTCAGTTTCCCTAGTTCAATAGGTGAGCTGAAGCGGGCGGTCAAATACACTTTAATGCCGTACGGACGGAACACATCGGCGAGCGCCTTTACTTTTTTCAGGTATTCCGGGGTAAGTACCAGCGAATTGGCGTTCACGTTGGTAAGCACGGTCCCGTTGATGCCTATGGAGGCGTTGGCGCGGGCGTAATCTATGTAGCGCTGGTCAATGTAATCGGGGAGTTTGTGCCAGTCCCAGATAGAGAAACCGGCGTACCCGCGTTCAACGGTGCGGTCCAGGTTGTCCCAGTGGTTTAAGATGCGCAGTTTGGTTTTGGGGCTGTTGCTGACGTTCAGGTTCTTGATGTCCTGCTGGGTTTGCAGCAACCGCAACAGGTGGAACGTGCCGTATAACACCCCTTTTTCAGAATTGGCGGCAATAACAGTGTAGCTGTTTCCTTTGTGTTTTTGCGAAAGTAGCAGAAAACCTTCCTGACCCACCGCCTTCAGTTTTTGGTCAAGGGCCAGTTCTTTGATAAGCGAGGAGGTTTCCGGAGTGCCTGCTATTAGTCCTCCTTTGGGAGTATTATTGGAGACCGTCACTTTAGAACCCAGCAATCCAGACAAAGCTGTTTCCAGTTCGTCTTTCACTACCGTGAGGGTAGGAGAGGAGCCTTGTACGGTTACATTGTCAAGGGTCTTGCGGTATTGTTTCAGGAGGTCTTTGTTCTGGATGAGGTCATAGCGCTGCCAAAGGCGGTAGCCGTCTTCTGCCCGAGTAACATTCTGGCAGAAGATAAGGAGGAACAGAAAGGCGAAACGAAGAACTGTTTTCTTGCTCATGTTGCTTGTCTGGTGTGGGTATGGGTGAATGGGGGAAGGTGAAATTCGGTTTCAGGTCTGTTTTCTAAAATGTGCCCTGAAACGTCTTATAAATCTAGTTGATAAAAAAAGAAGCCTTCCTTAAACCAGCGGTTGTGTCTGGGAACAGGGAAATCCTTCATCTTATATAACTATTGCTTTCTTCTTAGAGTTAACCTTACTTCGCAATGATGACTCCCGGATAATCAACTCAGATCTTAGATTGATGGTGTTGCTGGGAATGCCTTCACTGGTGCCATTTATTTGCATGAGCAGCACCCGCACGGCCACCTCGCCCATTTCCTGACCCGGGTAGTTGATGGTGGTAAGATTAGGCTCCACCACTCTGGAAGTCAAATCATTGTTGAACCCGATAACCGCCATGTCCTTCGGGATAGAGATGCCCGCTTGTTTGAGGGTTATAAGACAACTTACCGCGCAGGTGTCGTTAGAAACGAAGATTCCATCTGGCAACGGGTTCATGGCAAGAATCTGTTCGGCTGCAAGTTTTCCAGCTTCCTCAGTCATCTGACCCGTTATCACATTGCTTTCAGTGAATGGCAGGTTATGGTCAATCAGGGCATACTTGTATCCCTTGAGGCGGTCTTCGTAGACGTTGCGTTTAAGGTTACCGGTAATATGGACAATGTTGGTGCAGCCTTGCTCAATTAAGTGGCTCGTAGCTTTGTAGGCCGCCTGCAGGTTGTCAATAATAATGCTGGTGCAATTCTTATGTTCGGCTACCCGGTCATAGAAGATCACCGGAATGCCGCGGTTTATGAATTGTTCAAAGTGCTCCAGCGTCTCTGTTTCAAAACACAGTGATACCAGCAAGCCATCTACCCGGCTATCAAACATGGTTTTGGCATTCGCCATTTCTTTTTGGATCGTTTCCAGAGATTGGCTGATAATCACATTATAGCCTTCCTCATTGGCGATTTTCTCAATACCAGAAATGACGGCAGAATGAAACGGGCTGTCTAACCTAGGCACAATCAACCCAATGGTGTTGGTGCGTTGTTTCCTCAGATTGCTGGCGAACATGTTAGAACGATATCCCATTTGAGTCGCCGCATCAGAGATCCGCTGTTTGGTGTTTTTATTAACGGCCGGATGGTCATTGAGGGCTCTGCTAATGGTGGTAGGAGACAAATCCAGTTCGCGTGCAATATCATAAATAGTAATGTCCTTCTCCATGCTCGTGCAATTCATTCGGAAACAAATATATGAAATCGGTTTCATTAAAAACAATTTCAATTTTTTGTAATATACAAAAACAACATCAGGTACAAAATAATATGTTTCATCAATGTCATTTGGCGAGTACTTCTTTATATAATAAAAAAGGAACTTTAATAAATGAAAAAGAGCTCCAAAGCGTTAGAAGAGAAAATCTTTGTTGTTAGGTAATTGATCTGGTTTCAGTATAAATGTAGGCTCAATTTCAAATCTTGTAAAAAAAGTAAAGTTTCATGGATGGCTTATTTTGAAAAAAGTTATGAAATCGGTTGTATTATTTGAAAATTATATTCAAGTTTGTACAGTCAGAGGAAGGTGACCAGCCTTTATAATGCCAAAAAAGAGAGGGGTAAGAGGCAGAATGGAGCTTTTTAACGCAGTTTGCTTCTTTTTTGAGAAAGAATCTTCTTCTACAGCCTCACTAAGTGCTTCAGAAGCGAACCTGATAAAGTGTTTGCTAGAAAATTGTCAAGATTGTAAAAAGGTGAAGTTTTTAGACGCCTTTCCAAAAGCAAGATAAGCATACCTGAAACCATCAATCAAAGCAGTGTAAATTCTTAGTCCTCACCCTTATAAGCACAATCAACCTAAACAACTGTATGTATGAAAGGTAATATTACCCAAAATCCCAGATCAACGATTTCCCCTCGCTCTGGGGCTGAAATCCTGAAGCTAGCCCTTTTGCTGGTGGTTTCTCTCATGATGAGCGTGCAGGCAATGGCCCAGACTCACACCATTACTGGTAAGGTATTGGATAATACGGGTGCCGGTATGCCAGGTGTTACGGTCTTGTTGAAAGGCACTACCACTGCTTCCCCAACAGATGTAGAAGGTAATTACTCCATTTCTGTTCCAAGTGGCACAGGCACGTTGGTATTCTCCTTCATTGGGTATGTTTCCCAGGAAGTAGCCATCAATGGTAGAACCACTATTAACGTGACGCTGGCCACTGACCAACAAACCATTGATGAGGTGGTAGTTGTAGGGTACGGAACTCAGAAAGCAGAGGCGGTAACCGGATCTGTTGCTTCTATTGGCGGTGATGCGTTGCGTGAAGTGCCATCTGCCAATATCTCCCAAGCCCTGCAAGGGCGTTTGCCAGGTGTAGAGTTTTCTCAATCTTCATCACAGCCTGGTGCTGGCATGCAAATCCGTATACGGGGTACACGCTCGCTTTCTGCCAGTAATGATCCATTGGTGGTGTTAGATGGAATCCCTTTTCCAGGGTCTATTGGTGATATCAACCCGAATGATATTCAAAGTGTAGATATCTTGAAAGATGCGTCTGCCACAGCTATTTACGGTTCACGTGGGGCAAATGGCGTTGTATTAGTTACCACCAAAGGAGGTAAAGCTGGGCAAAAACCGCAAATTACCTATGATGGGTTTGTGGGTGCTAAAACAGTTTTCGCCAGATACCCAATGATGAATGGCCCTGAGTTTGTTGCGCTCCGTAAAGCAGCGGGTCAGTACACCAACGCCTTGGATGAGGCTGATGATGTGAACACTGACTGGCAAGATCTTCTTTACAGAACGGGTATCCAGACAAACCAAAACTTAGGTGTTTCTGGTGGTACAGAGAATGGTCGTTACAATTTCAATGCTGGGTATTACCAGGAAGAAGGGGTGATTCCTTCTCAGCAATACACCCGTTACACGGTACGAGGTACACTTGATCAGGGTGTTGGAAAGTACATCCGTTTAGGCTTTACTACCAATAATACCTACAGTTTGTCTGAAGGTTCTAACGTGGGCTTGTACGGAGTGTTAAGTATGTCTCCAATCGCGAACCCGTACAACTCTGATGGTACTCTGAAAAGAACCGTTAGAATGCCGTTAGATGAGCAGTGGGTGTATACCAGAGACGTGATAGAAGATAACAGAGACAGATGGTTAAGCGAAACCAGGTCTATGGCTTCTTACAATACATTCTTCGGGGAAGCTAAAATTCCTGGGGTAGAAGGTTTGAAGTATCGCATTAACCTTGGTGTTAATTATCGTCAATCCCAAGGTGGCGCTTACACGGGGCAAGGCATCAATGCCGTTAACCCAACAACCATATCTACGGCTTCTGTCAGCAACCAGGTTACAACAGACTGGACCATTGAAAATATTGTGTCTTATGACCGCACCTTTGCCGGAAAGCACAATATAAATGCGGTAGGGTTGTACTCTGCCTCAGATACAAAATTCAACAGGTCCCGTATTGCGGCCCGAGATATTCCTTCAGATGCCTTCCAGTACTACAATTTAGGTTTGGCGGCCGGAGAAATTACAGTAGCTCCTGGGGACCAACAATACTGGAAAAGCGGTCTGATGTCTTACATGGGACGTGTCATGTACTCGTATGATGACCGTTACATGTTGACCGCAACTGTTCGTTCAGATGGATCTTCAAGACTTGCTCCAGGGTATAAGTGGCATACATATCCTGCCCTTTCATTAGGATGGAACGTGGCCAGAGAGAACTTTATGGAGAATATTTCTGCCATCAATATGTTAAAACTGCGTGTTGGGTATGGTAGAACCTCAAATCAATCTATTGCTCCGTATTCCACTCTTGGACTTCTAGCCACCAGGCCCTACAACTTTGGTCCTACCAATTACCAGACGGGTTTATTTGTAAGCCAATTGCCTAACCCTAACTTAGGTTGGGAATTCTCAAAAACTTGGAACTACGGGTTAGATTTCGCTGTCCTGAACAATCGTTTATCAGGTACAGTGGAGTACTATATTACTGACACAGAAGATATTCTGCTTGGTCTTCCTTTGCCTTATACATCTGGTGTGAACAGCTATACTGCTAACATTGGAGCAACCCAGAACAAAGGGGTGGAGCTTTCTTTGAACGGTGTGATTTTGGATAACCTCAATGGCTGGACTTGGGAAGCAGGTGTTAATATGTATGCGAACCGCAACAAGATTGTATCACTAGCCGGTGAGCAACAGAGGGATGAAGGAAACTGGTGGTTTGTTGGGAAGCCCATTAACGTAATCTACGACTACGAGAGAATAGGTTTATGGCAAGAAGAAGATCCGTACAGAAACATTCTTGAGCCAGGTGGAAACGTGGGTATGGTCAAAGTGAAGTATACTGGTGACTACAATGCAGATGGTACACCTGTCAGAGCTATTGGACCTCAGGACCGTCAAATCCTGGATGTGAATCCTAACTTCCAGGGTGGTTTTAACACCCGTGTTGCTTATAAAGGATTTGATTTGAGCGCAGTAGGGGCCTTCCAGAACGGTGGTATTTTAATCAGCACTATTTATGGGTCAGCAGGTTATCTTAACATGATGAACGGTCGCCGTGGAAACGTGAAGGTAGACTACTGGACACCTGAGAACACAGATGCTAGATTTCCTAAACCAGGTGGAATCGCGAGCGGTGATAACCCAAAATATGCCAGTACCCTTAGCTACTTTGATGCCTCTTACATGAAAGTACGTACCATCTCCCTTGGCTATAACTTTGACAACAATGCGTGGTTAAAAAACGCGGGAGTGAACAGATTACGCCTTTACGTGACTGCCCAGAACCCTTTTGTGATGTTCTCCCCATACCACAGAGAATCTGGTATGGATCCTGAAACCAACTCCTACGCCGACCAAAACGTGGCAGTGACTACTGGCACTCCAAACCGTCTGCTAACGATTGGCACGAACGCACCTGCCACCCGCAGCTACTTAGTGGGCTTAAACGTTACATTCTAATGAAGACAAAAATGAAGAGTTTCAAAATAAAGTTTTTGATTGGAGCAGCCGTGATCTCAATGTCCGCGGCAGGGTGCTCAGATATCTTGGAGGAGGAGCCTCGCAGTCTTTATACACCTGAATACTTCCAGTCAGAGAGAGGTGTACAAGGAGGATTAACGTCTATGTATGCCCACCTGCGCTACATCTATGGTGATGCTTACTTCTATAATGTTACTCAAACAGGAACAGATGAAGTAACCTACGGCAGAGATGCCGATGAGAACTTCCTGGTAATGGATCTTTCAGGCAGAGGTGTCATTAACTCTAATAACAGCCGGGCAGATAGATTATGGACCAATGCGTTCCCTAACATCAACACCGCTAGCGGAATCATTGAGAATGGTACTGCCGTAGGAACTATTTCACCAGCCCTGATTGCTGAAGCTAGATTCTTCCGTGCTTTTGATTACTTCTTGCTGGTGCAAACATTTGGTGGAGTGCCCCTAGATTTGGGTGCAGGAGAACTGAAGTTCAACACCAACCCAATCAGAACCTCTGCGCGTAACACAGTACCTGAGGTGTATACGAAAGCTATCTTTCCTGATTTGCTGCAAGCAGTCAATGATTTGCCGGCTACCCCACGTGTAACTGGTGGCGCAACCAAAACGCTTGCTCGCCTGTATCTGGCAAAAGCTTACTTGACGTATGCATGGTGGTTGGAAAACCCCAATAACATTCCTACCTATCCGGAGACCCAGAGAACTGACCCTGCCGGACGTAACGCCCAGTATTATTATCAGCAGGCGTATGATGTAGCAGTAGCAGGTATTGAGAACCCGGGTCCGTTCCGTTTGCAACCAACGTACTATGATGTGAATCTGGGTCAAAACGACCGCAACACTGAGTTGATGCTATACGCTGACCATACTGAAACGAGTGAGTTGTACAATGGCGGTAGCCTTACATTTGGTAACGGTGGTGCCCCAGATAACTTTGCCGGCTGGATGATGACGTGGAACTATACCAACATCAGAAGCGCAGCCAATCCAAACGGGACTGGTGCTTTCTCTTCTGTTCAGCGCGAGGCAGCTCAACCATTAGGACGTCCGTGGACCCGTATGGCACCAACCATTGATGCCGTTGTAAATACCTTTGCTGACAAAACTAACGATTCTCGGTACGATGGTACCTTTACCACCGTTTACCGGGGTAACTGGCCAAAAGCAGGGGGTAGTCAACCAGCGGTTGCCTATAACGCAAACAATTTACCTGTTAGTCCGGGGCAGCCAATCCTGACTTTCCTGAACGAGGAGCCAGCGGCAGCCATCAATTACCCAAGTGGGGCAGGTAAAAGTAATATTGGCGCAGGAGAAATGCCTGGAAGAGCAGATTATGTGGTTTCTCCTCGCGGGATTAGCCGAATTGTGTATCCGGGGCTTTGGAAACTTGGGCCTTACCGGACTGACAATGCCGGTGGTCTTGGTCAGCCAAATGCGGGCAGCACCCGTCCGTTCAACATTGCCAAATTCTCTGAGCTTTACTTTGTAGCGGCAGAGGCAGCTGTAAAAGGCGCTACTACCAAAGCCGGTATGACGGCAAGAGAATTGATCAATGTGATTCGGTCCAGAGCTGGTAAATGGCGTTTTGACAACAACGGCAACATGGCCAAGGTACAGGATAATAGTGCTGCTATGGTTGCCGCTACGCCAGCCACCATAGACATCAACTACATACTGGCAGAGCGTTCACGTGAGTACTATGGCGAAGGGTATCGCTGGTATGATCTGGTACGTACCCAGAAGTGGAATGAACTTGCTTCTTCGTATCGCATTGCTGGAAACAACTATGGTGACCATACTCCTATAACCGTAACCCGCACCATTCAGCCACACCATTACCTGCGCCCTATTCCACAGGGCCAGCTTGAACGGATGGATGTACCTGCAGAAGTAAAAGCAGCATATCAGAACCCAGGCTACTTATAGTAGTAGATAATTATGAATTGAAAAATTGGTTGCCCGTTTTGGGCAGCCAATTTTTTTGTCATACTATATTTCTTCGTACTATATGCGGGATCGTCTAGAGTTAGATTTTCCAATACGATGCTAGGAAGTTAGAAAATTTGAGCTAACTGTTCCTAATCGGAAATTTCCAGATCGTCACCCCGGACATGCAAAATCAAAACACTTATGAATCAGAAAAGTCTTCTTAAAAAGGCACTCTTGTTACTTACCTGTTGCGTATGCCTTTTCATCAGGCCAACCTTTGCGCAGGACAAGCAGAAGTTCCTGAATCCTATCTTGACAGGTTTCTACCCAGATCCTGCCATCTGCCGCGTAGGAGAAGACTATTATCTCATTCTCTCTTCTTTCGCCTATTATCCGGGCGTTCCTATTTTCCATAGTAAGGACTTGGTGAACTGGAACCAGATTGGCAATATTCTGGATCGGCCAGAGCAACTGAACCTAGACAAGCACCGCATAACCAGAGGTATTTTTGCCCCTACGCTTTCCTATCATGAGGGTGTCTACTATATGGTCACTACCTTGATTGATAGAGGCGGGAATTTTGTGGTGACCGCTACCAACCCGGCGGGGCCGTGGTCTAACCCGGTTTGGCTGCAAGATGTGCAGGGCATTGACCCCTCGTTGTTTTTTGACGAGGACGGAAAAGCGTACATCATCTACAACAGTGATGCGCCCGATAACAAGCCGCTCTACGATGGTCACCGCACCATTAAAATGCAGGAGTTTGATTACAAGAACCTGAAAACCACCAGCGCCCCTACCATTCTGGTGAACGGCGGTGTAGACTTATCCAAAAAACCAGTCTGGATTGAAGGCCCGCACATCTACAAAAAAGACGGTTACTACTATCTGATGGCGGCCGAGGGTGGTACCAGCGTGAACCACTCAGAGGTAATCCTGAGAAGCAAAAAAGTAAACGGAGACTATGTCCCGAACCCCAACAATCCCATCCTGACACAACGCCATTTGCCTGCCAACCGCAAGAACCCCATTTCCGCTACTGGTCATGCGGATCTGGTGCAGACGCAGAACGGCGAGTGGTGGGCCGTGTTCCTGGCCACCCGCCCTTATGACACCGAAGACCATTACAACATTGGCCGTGAAACCTTCCTGGCTCCCGTGACCTGGAAAGACGGTTGGCCCATTATCAACCCAGACCATGAGGAGGTGCAGTATTCTTATAAACGCCCCAACTTACCCCGGGGAAAGGCTCCCAAACTTCCGGTAAACGGTAATTTTACCTATAGAGAAGATTTCAAAGCAGACAAACTGCCTATGTACTGGTTGATGCTCCGTACGCCCCGTACCCCGTGGTACAGCCTGAGCAAACCAGCCGGAAGCCTTACGCTGGATGTAAGACCAGAAACAATATCTGGGTTAGATGTGCCTTCGTTCATTGCCAGAAGGCAGCAGCACAACTACGGGAATGCCAGCACTAAAATGGATTTTACACCAGCGGCTCCAAACGAATTTGCGGGCATAGTGGCGATACAGAGTGAGCAGCATTATTATGCTTTGGGCAAGACCATCGCCAACGGCAAAGAAGTGGTGCAATTACGCAAGTCACTAAACGCAACTGAACCGGGCAGTCCGGAAACAACCGTTCTGGCCGAGGCTCCTTTGAAAAGCAAAGACGCAAAAAAGCCGCTCTACCTGAAAGTGGAGTTCAAAGCCGGTCAGTACGCTTTCTACTACGGCACCAAAGAAGGCGACTGGACTTTGCTAAAAGACAACGTTGACGGAACCTTCCTGAGCACGCGTACGGCAGGCGGCTTTGTGGGAGTGACCCTGGGCATGTATGCCACCTCGCAAGGCAAGCCCTCCACGAGAAAGGCAACCTTTGATTGGTTTAACTACAAGGGCAAAGACCCGATCTACGAAACTTTCGCCTCGGTGAAAGCCAAGTAGTTGGAACCGGGTGTTTTGAGGCTCTTTTTCTAAAAACACAGACAAACCACTTATCTCTATATCACCATAGACTTACCACAGACAGGTAAGCATACATCATATTTAAAGAATCACGTTATGTCATTACTTCAAAGCTGGAGATGGTACGGACCCAACGACCCCGTAACCCTACAGGATGTGAAACAAGCCGGAGCCACCGGAATTGTGAGTGCCTTACACCATGTGCCGCACGGCGCCGTTTGGCCTCTAGAGGAAATTCAGGAGCGGAAACGCATTATAGAAGAAGCTGGCCTTGTGTGGGCGGTAGTGGAAAGCGTGCCCGTGCACGAATCCATCAAGACCCGCACCGGAGATTATGAGCAGTATTTGGAAAACTACCGCCAATCGCTCCGCAACCTGGCGGCGGCTGGTTTGAAAACCATCTGCTACAACTTCATGCCGGTACTGGACTGGACCAGAACCAACCTGGGGCTGGAACTGTGGAACGGGGCCAAAGCTCTCTACTTTGACTGGACGGACCTCGCGGTTTTCGACTTATATATCTTAAAAAGGGAAGGAGCCGAGCAGGACTATGCCGAGGCCGTGGTGCAGCAAGCCAAAGAGCGCCATGCGTCTTACAGCCAAGAGCAGTTGGAAGGATTAAGTGAAATCATCCGGATGGGCGTGCCCATGGAAGGCTACATTTCGCTGGAACATTTGACGGAGAGCATCGGGATTTACAAGAACATCGGCCATGCCGGGCTGCGCGAGAACCTGGCGTATTTCCTGGAGTCGATTATGGACGTTTGTGAGGAAAACGGCCTCAAAATGACCATCCACCCAGATGACCCGCCTTATCCAATTTTAGGTTTACCCAGAATCGCCTCCAACCAGGAAGACCTGGAGTTCATCATCAACCGGGTAGACCGGGAGCCGAACGGCATCTGTTTCTGCACGGGTTCTCTGGGCGCCGGAGGGCACAACAATCCGGTGGAGATTCTGAAATCAGTGGGGCACAGGGTGTACTTCGCGCACTTGCGCAACGTGAAGAAAGACGACAACGGCAACTTCTACGAGTCTGACCACCTGGCCGGTGACGTGGACATGTACGGCGTTATGAAAGAGCTCATCGCCATCAACCGTGAGCGGCAGGAGCCAATTCCATTTAGGCCAGACCATGGGCACCAGATGCTGGATGACCTGCACAAAGTCACCAACCCGGGCTATTCAGCCATTGGCCGGTTGCGTGGCTTAGCCGAACTCAGAGGTCTGGAAATGGGCATTGAAAGAACCGTTTACCCATCCTAATTTACACGACTATGTCAGAGAGCATCATATCTTCTTCCCCCGTTGCTTCTCGTAACACAAAACCTTCTGCAGGGACTTTCCTGAAGGAGGACTTTTTACTGCATACCAACGCGGCCCGGCAACTGTACCATGCGTACGCCAAAGGGCTGCCCATCATTGATTACCACTGCCATCTATCGCCGCAGGCGATTGCCGAGAACAGGAACTATCCTAACCTTACCAGCATCTGGCTCGCCGGAGACCATTATAAATGGAGGGCACTGCGCACCCTGGGCATTGACGAAAAGTACATTACTGGTACTGCTTCAGACGAGGAGAAATTCCTGAAATGGGCGGGAGCGGTTCCGTACACCTTGCGTAATCCGCTGTTTCACTGGACGCACATGGAACTGAAGAACCCGTTCGGGGTGAACGAACTCCTGACAGAGCAAAACGCCCGGGAGGTGTACACGCACTGCAACCAACTGCTGCAGAAACCTGAGTTTACGCCGCAAGGGCTGCTGACGCATTTCAATGTGGAAATGGTGGGCACCACCGATGACCCGGCAGATGATTTGGCGTTTCACCGCCAATTATCCGAAAACGGGTTTAAAACGCAAGTGCTGCCTTCCTTCCGGCCAGACAAAGTATTTAACCTTGCGGGGGGAGATTCCTTTAGAGAGTACATCCGGCTGCTGGCCAGTGTCACCGGAACGGAAATCTTCAACCTGGACACCTTGCTGGAAGTATTGGAGAAACGGGTGCAGTATTTCCATGAACACGGCTGTCGCATCTCTGACCACGGCCTGACCAGCATGCCCAACATTTCTGCCTCCGCGAGCAACCTGGAGGATGTTTTCCAGGATGTATTGGCCGGAAACGACCAGCAGGCAGGGCAGCATCAGGAGGCCTTTACGTCTTTCCTGCTTCTGGAACTCTGCAAAATGTACTACCGCAAAGGCTGGGTGCAGCAATTTCACGTGGGCGCTATCCGGAACAACAACAGCCGCATGCTGCAGGTAAACGGGCCAGATACCGGGTATGACTCCATCGGGGATTATGGCCAAATACACAACATGTCCGCTTTTTTCAACCAGTTGGAGAAAGAGAACTGTCTCACCAAAACCATCATCTACAACCTCAACCCCGCCGACAATGCGGCCTTCGCCACCATGATCGGGAACTTTCAGGGCAGCGGCATTAAAGGCAAAATGCAGTTCGGCTCGGCGTGGTGGTTCCTGGACAATCTGGAGGGCATGAAGGAGCAGATGAACGCTTTATCTAACATGGGGCTCATAAGTTGTTTCGTGGGCATGCTCACCGATTCTAGAAGTTTCCTTTCCTACTCGCGCCATGAGTACTTCCGGCGCTTGCTCTGCAACCTGCTAGGCGAAGACATGGAACGCGGTTTGCTGCCCATGGATTTACCCTGGATTGGCAAAATCGTGCAGGATATCTGCTACTACAACGCCAAAGATTATTTTCCTTCCTAACCTGAATCACGTTTTCATGATTAGACTTACCCCAACTAAAGACAAAACAAAAAGGCTCCTTCGCTTCCCATGGAAAAGCCTGCTACTCTTCCTTCTGGCTTTAGAAATTGCTCCTTCGGCGTTTGCCTTAGATGATGCTCCTTATATTTCAAGCCAAAAGAAAGGCAACTCCTTTGTGCTGGCAGAAAACGGAAAATCTGCTTCCTTTTACATCAGCGACAGCGATTTCCCCGGTGTCATCAGAGCCCTGAAAGACCTGCAGGCCGATGTGAAGAGAGTTACCCAAAATGAACCTGCTTTAACGGTAGGCAAAAAAGCGCCTAAAGCGAAGACTCTGGTACTGGTGGGTACTTTAGGTAAAAGCACCTGGATTGACCAGTTGGTGAAAAACAAGAAGCTGGATGTGAAGGACCTGGCCGAGAAATGGGAGACGTTTGTGGTACAGACCGTGAAAAAACCTATGAAAGGTGTAGACGAGGCCCTCGTGATTGTGGGCAGCGACAAACGCGGCACCATTTACGGCATCTATGACGTGTCGCAGCAAATTGGTGTTTCGCCTTGGTATTGGTGGGCCGATGTGCCAGTGAAGCAGCAGGAAAACCTGTACGTGGCCGAGGGCCGTCACACCAAAGGAACGCCCGCCGTGAAGTACCGTGGCATCTTCATCAACGACGAAGCTCCGGCTTTGTCTAACTGGTCTAAAGAGCAGTTCGGGGGTTTCAATCACAAGTTCTACGAGAAAGTATTTGAGCTGATTCTGCGCATGAAAGGCAATTACCTGTGGCCCGCCATGTGGGGCAACGCTTTCAGCGACGATGATAAAATCAGTCCGCAGGTAGCCGACATGTACGGCTTAGTGATGGGAACTTCGCACCACGAGCCGCTGGCCCGCGCCCACGCCGAGTGGAGCCGTTACGGTTCCGGGCCCTGGAACTACAATACCAACGCTGAGAAACTGCGCGAGTTCTGGACCGGCGGTATCAAACGCATGAACGGCTTTGAAAACATTGTCACGGTAGGGATGCGCGGCGACGGCGACGAACCCATGAGCGAGGAAAGCAACATCGGGCTGCTGGAGAAAATTGTGGCTGACCAACGCAAGATTATCGCTGACGTTACTGGTAAACCTGCTTCTCAAACGCCGCAGCTGTGGGCGCTTTACAAAGAAGTGCAGGACTACTATGACAAAGGCATGCGCGTACCAGATGACGTGACCTTGCTCTTAGCTGATGACAACTGGGGAAACATCCGCAAATTGCCGAAACCAGGCGAGAAACAGCACTCTGGCGGCTACGGCATCTACTACCACTTTGACTACGTGGGCGGACCGCGTAACTACAAATGGATCAACACCAATCCGCTGCCCCGTATCTGGGAGCAAATGCACCTGGCCTACCAACACAAGGCAGACCGCATCTGGATTGTGAACGTGGGCGACATCAAACCCATGGAATTCCCTACGGAGTTCTTCCTGGATTACGCCTGGAACCCGGAAAAATGGCCCGTTGAGCGTCTGGAGGAATACACCAAACTATGGGCCGAGCGGCAGTTCGGCGCTGAACATGCCACCGCCATCGCTGATATTCTAGCGACCTACGCCAAGTACAACAGCCGCCGCAAGCCAGAGCTATTGTCCCCAGACACGTACAGCCTCACCAATTACCAGGAAGCCGAAAGAGTTGTAGCCGATTACAATCGTTTGGCCCAGGAAGCCGAGCGCATCAACCAAGCCTTGCCCGCGCAGTACCGGGATGCCTATTACCAGTTGGTATTGTTTCCGGTGCAAGCCAGCGCGAACCTGAACGAACTGCACGTAACCACCGGCCGCAACCGTCTGTACGCTCAGCAGGGCAGAGCCCTCACCAATGAACTGGCCGCCAAGGTAAAGAATCTTTTTGACCGTGATGCGGAGTTAACGCGCGTGTATCACAAAGATATCGCCGGAGGCAAGTGGAACCACATGATGTCCCAAACCCACATAAGCTACACCTATTGGCAACAACCCGAAAAAGACGTGATGCCCGAGGTAAAACAACTGAACGTACCGAATACTGCCGACATGGGCGTAGCCGTGGAAGGATCAGACAAGTGGTGGCCACAGGAAAAAGGCGCTGCCGAATTACCGGAGTTTTCGCCTTTCGCCAAGCAAGGCCATTATCTGGAAATCTTCAACCGTGGACAGCAGCCGTTCAACTACACCGTTCAGGCGGGTGCTCCCTGGCTGAAAGTGTCTCAGCCTACCGGAACGGTCACTACCGAGCAGCGTCTTTGGGTAACCGTTGACTGGGCGCAGACACCCACAGGAACCCAACGTGTACCGGTGACTGTCACTGGACCCAACGGTAAGAAAGTGGTGGTACAGGCGGTGGTACGAAATCCATCGGCGCCTAAGCCGAACCAGTTGGAAGGATTCGCGGAAGCCAACGGCTATGTTTCCATAGAAGCCGATCATTTCACCCGCGCGGTAGATGCGAACAACATCAAGTGGCAACTGCTTCCTGATTTAGGTCGTACGGGTTCAGCCATGACCACCATGCCGGTAACCGCTCCTAGCCAAACGCCCGGCGGCAACAGTCCGCATCTGCAATACAAAATGTACCTGCAGAACAGCGGCGAGGTGAAGGTTCGGGTATATCTGTCGCCTACGCTCAACTTCCACAACACCCAAGGTCTGCGGTTTGCCCTCTCTTTTGACAATGAAACTCCGCAGATCATCAACATGCACGCCAACCACACCGAAGGCGAGTGGAACCGGAACGCAGGCAACAACATTGACCTCACCATTTCTACCCATAAAATAGCCCAACCAGGCGAGCACGTGCTCAAGTTCTGGATGGTAGACTCCGGTATTGTGCTACAGAAAATTGTAGTTGATGCCGGTGGCTTGAAACCAAGCTACCTGGGCCCGCCAGAAAGCTCGTTCCAACCGGCTAAGCAAGCCAAGTAATTTATGTTTCGGGCCTGTTTTGATGAAAACAGGCCCGAAACTATTTCTTATTAGAAGGAAAGGCATTTTGTGGATGCTTGCACCTGCCCAGATAAGTTGGGAATAACTCCCAATTACTCATAATGATTAAGGCGTAACACCTCTACCGGAGCCTAAAAAGCGTATACGTCAAGCAGATAAGAAGTAAATAAGTGTATTTCCAGGGAAGTAGTTATTAATTGTCGTAAATACAATTATATTTAGGTTCAAGAGTACCTACTTAGATAATAATGCCAAACCAACCGGTTTGGTGTAGGAATAAAGCAAACTTATAACCTATTCACTATGAAGTTTTTCATTGACACGGCCAACCTGGCCCACATCAAAGAAGCCCATGATCTGGGCATTTTAGACGGTGTAACTACCAATCCCTCGTTAATGGCGAAGGAAGGCATTAAGGGAGAGCAAGCCACGCTGGACCATTACAAAGCCATCTGTGAGATTGTGGACGGTGACATCTCTGCCGAAGTACTCTCTACTGACTTTGATTCCATGGTAGCCGAAGGTAAGATTCTGGCGGCCCTGCACCCTAACATTGTGGTGAAAGTACCCATGATCAAAGACGGCCTGAAAGCCATCAAGTACTTCACAGACCAAGGTATCAAAACCAACTGTACACTGGTTTTCTCGGCTGGTCAAGCTATTCTGGCCGCCAAAGCAGGCGCAACCTACGTGTCTCCCTTCTTAGGCCGTGTGGATGATATTGGTTGGGATGGCGTGCAGTTGATTGAGCAGATTGCCAACATCTACGCTATTCAAGGGTATGAAACCCAAATCTTAGCGGCGTCTATCCGTAGCTCTATGCACATTGTGAAGTGTGCCGAGGCGGGTGCCCACGTTTGCACGTGCCCTTTAGAGCCAATCCTGGGGCTGCTTACCCATCCGCTTACTGCTAGTGGTTTGGCCAAGTTTGTGGCAGATGCTGAGAAGATGAAGGAAGTAATGAAGGAGCAAGCGTAAACGCTTCTGCTCTTCTTTGAATCACCCTCTAGTTTTCGGTTTAACTAAATTACCTGTATTCATGAAACTATTCTAACCCTGCTTTGTCATCCTGAAAGGATCTTGTGGGCTGACTAGAAAAGCCTCTATTCAAACGTTACCATCGTTTGCTACGAAGACTCTTTCAGAAAAAGAGGGTAAAAGGAAGTTACTTGAAGTATCCTTGTGCTTAAAGCGTCAAAAAAGGAAGACCAGACTTTAGAAAAGTCTGGTCTTCCTTTTTTGACGCTTTCATTTTGAAGCCGTTTTCTGATAAGTAATATCAAATCGCTTAAAGAACCTTCTGGCGCAAGCGTCCGCTTGTGTCCAAAGTTTGCAGGTCAGATCTGCGTGCGGACATAAGCAGACGCTTGCGCCAGAAAGCATTTAACGCTGGTTTCAGGAAAGTAGCCCTGATACAGAAACCAAGGCATTTCAAAGAACAGAAAAAGGCTGCTTCTCTTAGAGGCAGCCTTTCTAAGTATGTTACATGAAAAATCAAGTCAATCACTGACTAAATGAACTGTCAGCAAAGAGGAATGTACTTACTTGGAGACTAAATAAACTTGTTGATGATGTTCTCCAGGTACTCCTGACGGCCGCTCTTAACGGCTGGCTCACCTTGCTCAATAGCGTAGGCGCGCAGGTCTTCCAAAGACAATTTGCCTTGCTCAAACTCCTGGCCTTTGCCGCTGTCAAAAGAAGCGTAACGCTCTTCGCGGATTTTCAGGTAATCTGAGTTGTTCAGGATGTTGTCAGCGGTGATGAGGGCACGGGCGAATGAATCGGCACCGCCAATGTGGGCGTAGAACAAATCAGCCGGGTCAGTGGAGTTTCTTCTGATCTTTGCGTCAAAGTTCACACCGCCACCTTGCAATCCACCAGCCTCTAAGAAAATCAGCATGGCCTCGGTTAACTCGTTCAGGTTGTTCGGGAACTGGTCAGTATCCCAGCCGTTCTGGTAGTCACCGCGGTTGGCATCCAAAGAACCTAATACACCGGCATCTGCGGCAACCTGTAGTTCGTGCTGGAAGGTGTGGCCCGCCAGAGTAGCGTGGTTAACCTCAATGTTGATTTTGAAATCATTTAGTAAGTCGTGCTGACGCAGGAACCCAATTACGGTAGCACAGTCGTAGTCATACTGGTGTTTGGTTGGCTCCATCGGCTTAGGCTCAATAAAGAACGTTCCTTTGAAACCTTGGGCACGAGCGTAATCCTTTGCAGAGTGCAGGAAGCGGGCCAGGTGCTCTTGCTCGCGTTTCATGTTGGTGTTCAACAAGGTCATATAACCTTCACGACCACCCCAGAACACGTAGTTTTCACCACCTAAGGCAATTGTAGCATCCAAAGCGCCTTTTACCTGGGCAGCAGCGTGGGCCAATACATGGAAATCTGGGTTAGTAGAGGCACCGTTCATGTAGCGGGCGTGCGAGAACACGTTGGCCGTTCCCCAAAGCAGTTTCACGCCGCTTTCGGCTTGTTTCTGCTTGGCGTATTCTACCATGGTTTGCAGACGACGGTCGTTTTCAGCTACATCATTGCCATAGTCTACCACGTCTACATCATGGAAGCAGTAGTACGGCATTCCCATTTTAGTGATGAACTCAAACGCGGCATCCATCTTAGCTTTGGCGCGCGTGATCACATCAGAGCTCTCATCCCAGGCAAAGTTCAGGGTTGGGCCACCAAATGGGTCAGAACCGTTCGCGTTGAAAGAGTGCCAGTAGGCTACTGAGAATTTGAAGTGCTCTTTCAAAGTTTTTCCGGCTACCACGCGGTTTTCGTCATACCAACGGTACGCCAACGGATTGTCTGACTCCAGACCTTCAAATTTTATCTGGCCTATGCCTTTGAAATATTCTTTGTCTCCTAATGTTAGATTTGCCATGATTTGTATATATGGAGTTGAAAATTAGTTACTTATTTGTTTTAGCAGAAGCGCTTTCCAGTCTTGGTACGCCGTTTCATAGGCCTCCGTTTGCGTAGGTTCAATGACTCTTAAACGTTCAAAACGGCTGAAGGCTTCCTGTGCCGAGGAGAAAACGTTAGCACCGATTCCCGCGCCCAATGCTGCGCCTACACTTCCATCGTTCTGGTACAGTTCTACCGGTACGTGCGTGGCGTTTACAAAGGCCTCGGCAAACAGCTCGCTCAGGAACATGTTCGCATTGCCCGCCCTGATAACGCTTGGGTTCATGCCGTTCTCCCGCATAATGTCCAAGCCGTAACGGAACGTAAAGGCGATGCCTTCCTGCACTGCCCGGAAGATGTGCGCTTTGGTGTGTAAGTTGAAATCTAAGTTGTGGAACTGCGCCCCGATGATGCGGTTGTTGAACACGCGCTCGGCTCCATTTCCGAAAGGGAAAATGCGCAAGCCGCCGCTGCCAATAGGAGTTTGCTGCGCCTCGGCGTTCATTTGCGGGTAGGAGAGGCCTTGCCCCATGTTTTCCTTTACCCAACTGTTCATGATGCCGGTGCCGTTGATGTTCATGAGCACTCCCACACGCTTGGAATCTGGGGCGTAGTTCACGTGCGCAAACGTGTTCACGCGCGACTGCGGGTCATACACCAATTGGTCGCTCACGCCATAAATCACGCCCGAGGTACCCGCCGTAGCGGCTACTTCGCCCGGATTCAACACGTTCAAGGAAAGTGCATTGTTTGGCTGGTCACCTGATTTATAGGCAACCGGAATGCCCGCTTTCAAAGACAAAGCCGAGGCAATCTCGGCTTTCACCTCGCCGTGCGAAGAAAACAAAGGCCGAACCTCTGGGATAATGTCTGGGCTAAAGCCGAAGAAGTTCATCACATCTTGGGACACCTCGTCTTTCTGGAAATCCCAGAAAATACCTTCAGACAACGCCGAAACGCTGGTGGTAATCTCACCTGTTAATTTCATGGCGATGTAGTCGCCGGGCAGCATAATCTTATGGATCTTGCTGAACTTGTCAGGCTCGTTTTCCTTTACCCAGGCTAATTTGGCAGCGGTGAAGTTTCCCGGAGAATTCAAAAGCCGGGAAAGGCTTTCTTCCTGCCCAATATGTTCCAGCGCTTTCTGGCCGTAAGGTACCGCGCGGCTATCGCACCAAATGATGGATTCACGCAGCACTTCCTGGTTGTGGTCTACAATCACCAGACCGTGCATCTGGTAGGCAATGCCAATAGCGCCAATGTCCTGCGGGTTGTAGGCGCCAGAGGCATTCACTTTCTGAATGGCTTTCTGCGCGTGCTCCCACCACATCTCCGGCGACTGTTCGGCCCAGCCCGGTTGCAGGGAATTGATTTTGGATTCTGTTTCGGGGTACTGGGCAGAGGCTAGTGCTTTCTGCGTAGCAGCGTCTACCACAGAGACTTTGATAGAGGAGGTACCTACGTCAATTCCTAATAAGAGCATATGTCGCGTTGTTTCTAAAAGACCAATTCTGCCCGTAGCCAACCCCTCCATCTTGCATACGAGTGTACGTGAGATTGGTCGTTGTGCCAACGTTGGCATAAGTTTAGACTTTATTTTTGAGAATAGAAAATTTATAGTGAAGAAAGAGGAAGTTTTTAAGGGAAAGAAGCGTTTTTCTGATGTAAAAGGCTAAATATCTAAAAGTTTAACTTTCTTAGGCTTAGCTGTTTACTCCGGTCATAATTAAGTAAGCTCAAAAGTAGAGTCCTTTTTACCTTTCTGGTTTGCAGTGCTTTGTCTGACAAGGTGCTGAAAAAACAAAGTATTCTAAATAACTTTAAGAACTTATAAAAAGGAGCAGGTAGCACCTACGTCCTCGCATGGCAGAAAAACAAAAGAAAACCACCATACATGATATTGCCCGGGAACTGGATGTCACGTTCTCTACCGTGGCCCGGGCTTTGAATGACCACCCGGCCATTAGCGCGACCACCAAAGCCGCCGTGCTGGAAACCGCCAAGCGCCTCAACTACCAGCAAAACAAACTGGCTTCGTCGTTGCGTTCCGGGCGTACCAACGTCATCGGGATCATTGTGCCTAGTCTGGATACCAGTTTCTTCAGTTCGGTGGTGCATGGCATTGAGCGGGTCATGACCGAGAACGGATACAGCATGCTTTTGTACCAAACCGGAGAATCGCTGACGCAGGAGCAAAAGGGAATAGAAACGTTCTTGCAGTCAAGGGTAGACGGCATCATCTCGTCGGTTTCCAGTGAAGAAAAGGGAGTGGAGTTCTACGAACAGATCTGCAAGCGCCAGGTTCCCTTGTTGTTCTTTGACCGGGCCATCCAGAACCTGCCGGTACCTTCTGTCACCATCAATGACTACCAAGCCGGGTTTGACGCTACTGAACACCTGATTCGGCAAGGGTACAAACACATTGCCCACTTAACGTCAGACCAAAACCTGACCATCTTCAAGGAACGTTTCCGGGGTTTCCAAGATGCTTTGCTAAAGTACGGGCTGGAGCTGAACGATAAAATGGTCTTGAAAGGAAAGTTATCCCTGGAGTTCGGGAAGAATTCTTTGCAGCAGCTCTTAGCACAGCAAATGCCCCTTGACGCCATCTTCGCGGCGGAAGATTACACCGCCATGGGTGCGTTACAGTTGCTGTTGGAAAAAGGCATAAAAGTACCCGAGCAGATGGGCGTGGTAGGTTTCGCCAATGAAGCCTTCGGCGAATTTGTGACGCCTTCCTTGTCTACCGTAGACCAGCAAACTATCAAGATGGGAGAGGAGACCGCCCGCCTGTTCTTAAAGCTGATCGCCAACAAGGATTATTACGGCACTACACCCGAACACATCGTTCTGGACCCCATCTTACTTACCCGCCGGTCTTCCCAAGTTATGTAGCTTTTAAGCTACTTTTCTGTATCCAGCCGTAAAACAAGAGAAGTAATTGTGTCTTTGGTTTATAATTTATGTTAAGTAAAGGATTCAAACCTCCTTCTTTGTCATCCTGAAAGGACATTGTGGGCGAACTAGAAAGTCTGTAACTAAACGCTTCTGCCGTTTGCCACTCAAGTTCTTCTTATGACATAGGAATACTAAACACAAAATAAAGTCCTGACGCGCTCCAGGGAAGCAGCGAGATTCAGGGAAACTTAGGTTAATTTTGTGCCGATATGGGTTTGAGCATAACATCGTTGGCATCGGGGAGTAACGGCAACTGCTATTACGTGGGGAATGAGCAGGAGGCAGTGTTGGTAGATCTAGGTATTTCGTGTAGGGAAACTGAGTACCGCATGAAACGTCTGGGGCTGGCAATGGAGAAAGTGAAAGCCATCTTCATTTCCCATGAACATTCAGACCACATCAAAGGCCTGTCGGTTTTAGCCAAGAAATACCGGTTGCCCGTTTATATCACACCTGCCACCCGGCAGAACCTTCGGTTTGGGCTAGACCCACAGTTGGTAAATTATTTTCAGGCGTTTGAGCCGGTACAGATTGGACGTCTCTCGGTCCTGGGTTTCCCCAAACTGCACGATGCCGCCGACCCACACAGTTTCATTGTCTCTTGCGAGGGTATCCATGTGGGCGTATTCACCGACATTGGTACTCCGTGCCAGCACGTGATCCAGTACTTTCAGCAGTGTCACGCCGCTTTTCTGGAAACCAACTATGATGATGACCTGCTAGACAAAGGCCATTATCCTTATCATCTGAAAGTCAGGATCAGGGGCAACCATGGGCACCTTTCCAACCGGCAAGCCCTAAATCTGTTTACGGGCTACAAACCCGCGTATATGAGCCACGTGCTGCTGGGCCACCTTTCCAAAGAGAACAACTGCCCCCAACTGGTAAAAGAACTGTTCACCACCCATTCGGCCGGAACTCAGGTAGTGGTGGCGTCCAGATATGAAGAAACACCCGTGTACCACATCGGCGGTACGCCCGTTGCCTTGAACTTGGTTGCCAATGCAATTCCTGCCCTTGTAAAAGAGCCGAAGCCCGCAAAAAAGGCAGCGCAGCTATCGCTGGATTTTTCCTGAGGTGGGTGTAGTTCATCCTTCATAACGCTTTTTAAGTCCCTTTCAGGAAAATGCCAGGTAAACCAAGAGTAGGCAATTCCCTGGTTTTGATGGCTTTCCTTGCACTTCTTCTCTATTTTAGAAAACCCTAAAAATGTTTCCTACGTTTTGATACCCATGTACCACCTATTATAACCAAATAATACTATGGATGTATCAAGCATAAAAGACGCCGCGGATAACTATAACCCAGACCATAAAGAAGGCCCAGTAGCTCGGTCTATTGAAGAGTATACTGCCAAGTTGCCTTCAGATCTTTTCTTATGGGCTGCCCTTGGATCAATGGCGGTTTCGGCTACCCTCAAAGTCATGAAGAAAGATGACGAAGCATTGTTCGTTGGCCAGTGGCCAGCTCCTTTCCTGTTGTTAGGACTTTACAACAAACTGGTAAAAGTAAAAGGCTCTGACGGCGAAAAAGATGGTGCTGAGCGTCCGGAAGGCGCTAATGCTCAAGTTAGAAACGCTGGAAAATAGTTCAGCGTTTCTTTAAAACAAGAAAGGGAAAGCAATTGCTTTCCCTTTCTTGTTTTAGGCCTGTTTTATGTAAAACGTGCTTGAAACAGGTTGTTTATGTATTCCGCCATTGTTGGTATTATCACCAACAACTTCTATTCAGTTCAGTTTGAGGGCTGTTTTGCGAAAAGAGGCGGTAAAAGGGTTGTTGATGTTAACACCAACAACGGCACGGATGAATTAGCCCCATTTCCCTCAGCAAAAGTACCTCGTTGCAGGGTAACGAGGCTACATTCGGGTATTCAGTAGCAACGTTACCCTGTAACGTCATACGCATGCTTGAGTCCAAACCCCTATTAAGGCTGAGGCCTTTTCTTAGTTCCTCTGGTAGGCGGTGCCGAAAGCGGATCATCGGGCCAGTGGTGTTTGGGGTAGCGGCCTCTCAGGTCTTTGCGAACATCAAAATACCCGGTGCTCCAGAAACTTCTCAGGTCACGGGTTACCTGGACGGGGCGCGAGGCGGGAGACAGCAGGTGCATGAGTACCGGCACTTTTCCACCACCCACTCTGGGGGTATCTAACAATCCGAAAACTTCCTGCAGCCGGACCGCTAATACGGGCGAGGCTACATCTGAGTAATCTATGCCAATGCGGGAGCCGCTGGGAACTTCCAGGTGCGAGGGAGCCAATCTATCCATTTCCTGCCGCTGTTCCCAGGAAAGATCGGCTAGCAAAATCTCTTTGAAATCCAGTTTGCTTACCTGTTCCAGGGTTCTTAAACCTACCAGATGCGGCAAAAGCCAGTCTTCCAGCGTAGCTTCTAAGCAAGCGTCAGAGACATCGGGCCATTGCGCCGGGAAAAGCGCGTGCAGAAACACCAGCCGTTTACGGGTTTTCTGGGCTTCGTCTGACCACGGCAACCGTTCCATTCCTTTTTCCTGCAAAGCTTGCAACAAGGCCTGGGCGACCAACTCCGGATTAGGAGCGCTGATTGCTTTTTCTTCTAAGGTTAAAGCGCCCATCCGGGTGATCTGCCGGGCCACGACTTTCTCGGTGGTGGAGTCCCACCGTACTTCCTCAACCCGTTCTAGTTGGCTGGAGAAATGGGTGAGCAGTTCTTCTTTGCTTACCGGGGCCACCGATAAAACCCGGGGTTTGGTGCCCAATTCCATGTGCGCAATGGCGTAAAACTCGGCTTCGCCGAATAACTCCGTTTGCAGAGAGGCGCGCTGCCACGAGATAAGCCGGATGCGGCCGGAGGTTTCCCGTTGGGCCAGCCGGTCTGGATACGCCAGCGCGGTTAATAGTCCGATTGCACCAAAGTTGATAGGATTTCTTTTTTCCCTGATGCGCTGGCGCAAATTCTGGGCTTGTTCCCTTATTTTCCGGACAGTATTGGCATCTACCGTATAGCCGGGCGTGGGTGGCGACTGACCATCCAAAAGCTCCAGACGCAGGGTCAAGTCCGGGAGCGGATCGGCCCAGGAAATTTGCAAGGGCTTTAAAATATCACGGTCAGAAAGCAAGGCCGCGAGATCACAGGCCGTGGTCCCGAAACCCAGCGCATGGCCGCGAACCACCAAATGACCTAGCCGGGGAGAAAGGCCCAGCGCCGCCAGAGCTTTCCCGTGGGCGGTCGCCTTGCCGGTTTTATCAAGGGCTTCTAACCTGATTAAGAGATCACGCGCCAGGGCCAGCGCGGCGGCAGGCGGTGTATCTAACCACTTTAGGTCCGTGGCTTCTTGGGTGCCCCAGATGGCTAACTCCAGCGCCAATCCGGTTAAATCGGCTTCGCAGATCTCAGGCGTTTGCCGGTCGGCCAGTTGCAGTTGGTCGGCAGAGGACCACATGCGGTAACAGACACCGGGACCTAACCGCCCGGCCCGGCCCCGGCGCTGATCGGCGGCGGCGCGGGAAACCGGAATGGTGGCCAACGTAGTAAGCCCGATGCGGGGCACGAACTTAGGGACGCGCGCAAAACCACCGTCAATCACCACCTTCACGCCTTCAATGGTCAAACTGGTTTCGGCAATACTAGTGGCTAGCACAATTTTTCTGCGGCCAGCCGATGCCGGCCGGATGGCCGCTAATTGTTGAGTCAAGTTCAGGTCGCCGTGCAGCAGGTGGAGGTCAATGCCATGAGCCAGTTTTCCCTCCAATGCCTGGGCCACGCGCCGCATTTCGCCCATACCGGGCAGGAAAACCAAAATGTCTCCTTCCGGTTCATCCTCCAGCGCTTTCCTGATGGCTTTCGGAACCAACCCGGTCAAGCGTTCGGTGGGCCTCTGGCCCGCTAAAGCCATTTCGGTAGGGGAGAGGTAGTGTGTCTCCACGGGAAACTGCCGGCCTTCGCTTTTCACCACCGGTGCTTCCAGCCAAGTAGCCACCGAGGCAGCATCCAGCGTGGCACTCATGACCAATAAGCGCAAATCGGGCCGAAGCACGGCTTGCGCATCTAAGGCCAGGGCTAACCCCACATCGGCCTGGAGGCTCCGCTCATGGAATTCGTCAAAGATAATGGCCGCTATCCCTTCCAGGGCCGGGTCGCTCTGGAGCAGGCGCGTGAGAATGCCTTCGGTAACTACCTCTATTCTGGTTTTGTCTGAGACAATGTGCTCCATGCGAACCCAGTAGCCCACCGTCTGGCCCACTTCTTCGCCCAGCAGATCTGACATGCGTTGCGCGGCAGCCCGGGCGGCCAAACGCCGAGGTTCCAGCATGATGATTTTGCCCTCGTTTCGCCAATTCGCCTCCAATAAAGCCAGCGGAACCAGCGTGGTCTTTCCGGCTCCCGGCGGAGCTTCCAACACCGCCCGCGCATTAGTTTCTAAAGCTGCTACCAGGCGGGGCAGGGCCTCTTTGACGGGTAACTCAGGTAAAGTAGAAAGGATGGTAGTACGTGACATGCAAGACAAATTTCGGGAATCATCCTTTAAACTCACTTGTGCCGGGTAGTTATTTTTGGCTTGATTTTACAGATTTGGCCTAAAAACAGGAAAGCCTGCTCCGTGGAGCAGGCTTTCCTGTTTAGCGTTTTGCCAAAAGCTATTCGGCTTTCTCGTTGATGTAGCTTTTCGCTAAGTCGTTCAACAGGGTGTCGGTTTTTTGCTCTTCTTCCAGGGTTTGTCTTAGAAGTTTCGCGGCTTCGGCGTGGCCTAAACGCTCCGCGAAGTGAGCGGCTGTACCGTAACCGGCAATTTCATAGTGCTCCATGCGCTGCACAGAAGCAATCAGGCCGGCATCTTTTACCTCTGGGGTAGCATCTTCTTCAATGGTTTCTTCGCCTTCCTCTACCAGGCCTTCCATGGCTTTGCACTTCATGCGTCCCGGGCTGGTGCCTACCAGTTCACACACTTGTTCCAGGCGGTCTTTCTGCGCTCTGGTTTCTTCCAGGTGCGTTTCCAAAGCCTGCTTCAGTTTTTCGTCTTCGGTAGCTTTGATCATTTTGGTAAGCGCCGCAATTCCTTGTTTTTCAGCGCTATATAGGTCCTTGAGTTGGTGCTCAAACAGGTCTTCTAATGTTTTTAACTTAGCCATAGTGTTATTTATTCTGTTGGTTAGTAATTACAACAACTATACGCTGGGGTAGGCGAAGGGTTAAGTAACGAAGGGCAAAAACCTGATGAAATCGCATGTTTTTAATACGTCGGCAAACAACCTTACCGTAAGCGCCTGATGATTAGGACTGCTACTATTTTAGTTGTTCTGTGAAGAAACTGGCTACAGGCTTTTAGATTTAGAGAGAAGCAGACGTTTGGTTTTTACCTGAGTCCCGAATGCGTTTTAACCTCCTTTTCTGAAAATATACCCTAAATCAGGAAGGGACTAAAACTCTTCTTCCATCTTGTGGCTTCTGATTTTTTTGGAACGTATCTTGTACTCTACAGGGGAGAAAGCACGTAAACAAGAGCTGTCTGATTTTTGGGATAGACTAAAAGTGTGCTCAGAAGGGTTATTCTTTTACCGGAATCAGCCAGAAAGGAGAAGATTATGACAGATAATATTTGGAAATACCTTGGCGGACTAGGCTTTATTGCCCTTACGCTGAACTTGTGCAGCCAACAGTCCACCCCTGCTGGGGGAGGGACGGCTGAAGGAGACACCGGAGCCAGCTTTACCAACGGGCGGGTGATCAAATCACCTGCCTTGCCCACGACCCTATCTTTCGCCGGAGAACCCGTACCCCTGGATGTTCCTGATGTGGCGGAGCGCTTAGACCGGGAATTGCTGGTTAACTCCTACTTGCAAGCAACCACCTTGATTGGCCTCAAACGGATGCAACGGTACCAGCCCGAGATTGAGCGGCTGCTCAAGGAAAATGACATTCCCGCTGATTTTGTGTATCTCTCCCTGGCGGAAAGTTTGTTCAGCCAGGTCACTTCTCCGGCCGGAGCCTCGGGTTTCTGGCAGCTCATGCCCGATACGGCCCGTGGCTATGGCTTGCAGGTCAACGCAGAGGTAGATGAGCGATTCCATATTGAGAAGTCTACGTTAGCTGCCTGTAAGTACCTTAAATCCGCGAAGCGGAAGTTTGGCACCTGGACCAATGCCGCTGCCGCCTATAACCGCGGAGTAGGAGGTATTGACCGTGCCCTGGAACAACAGAAGGTGAATTCTTACTATGACCTGTACCTGAACGACGAAACCTCCCGGTACATGTTCCGCATTCTAGCATTGAAAGAAGTGTTGGGAAACCCTGCAAAATATGGCTTTGATGTGCCCAAAGAACAAGGGTATGACCCGCTGCCCACCCGTTCACTGACGGTCACTTCCTCCATTCCAGACCTGGCCCAGTACGCCAAAGAGCAGGGCACCAACTACAAGACCCTGCGCCTGTATAACCCCTGGATTAAGAGCTTCAAGTTAACCGTGGCCCCGGGGAAAGAGTACGTGCTGCAATTACCAAAGTAGTTTAGCCGGGCTTTTCTCAAAACGGGGCAGAAATAGTCTTTCATCTTTTTGTAGAGATTTCCTTACTGAATAAGTAGGGAAGAGTTATGGGGTACGTCCCTGCTCTCCGACTTGCGTAAGTTGAGACCGTCCTGTATCTTAGAGGCAAGTCTCCGGAGGAAAATTCTCGAAGGGCAGGTCTATGTTAATCAATTCTTATGGTTGAAAGTAGGATAGGGGGAGAAAACGAAAAGCGCCTCATAGAGGCCATCAGGGAGGGAAAGCAAGAAGCATTCGGTCTTTTATATGATGCCTATGCTCCTGTGTTGATGGGCATGATCTCCCGGATCGTGCAACATACAGAGATAGCCGAAGAAGTGCTAAAGGAAACATTCCTAGCCATCTGGTCCCGCATTCATATCTATGACCCTTCTAAATCTGGGTTCTTATCCTGGGGATTAGCCATGGCCCGAGGCATTGCCCTGGAGGCGAAGAAAACCGGAATGTACGGCAACCTCCTTCATACTACTGAAAAGGATGCTGCTGCCCGGCAGGAAGAGGAGAAGGCCAAACAGTTAGAAGAGGCCCAGGTAAAAGAAGCCTTTTGCCAACTGGAACCTCGGGAAAAGGCCATCATTGACCTCATCTACCTAAAAGGATATACCTGCGCAGAGGCTGCTGAAGCCTTCGGAGTATCCGAACAACAAATAAAGAACCACTTGAAGCTGGCCTTCAAACATATAGGAGCGGAAAGAACAGCATGAACCCCATCACAGACTACATAGAATCCGGGATTTTAGAGCTGTACGTTATGGACGTTACCACCCCTGAAGAAACGCAGGAGGTAGAACAAATGGCTTCTGCTCACCCAGAGATTCGCAAAGAGATAGAAACCATCCGCCAGGCCATAGAAGCGTATGCTTTGGCGCATGCGGTGGAACCGCCTAGCACGCTCAAACCACTTGTACTGGCGACCATAGACTACATGGAGCGGATGAAAAACGGAGAGCCCGTTTCTTCTCCCCCAGAACTTACCCCTGAAACGCGTTTGGAAGACTTTGCTCCCTGGTATACCCGTGAAGATCTTCAACTAACCCCAAATGCCGAGGATATTTACGTGAAGATTATCGGCTATACGCCTAGTGTCACCACCGCTATTGTTTGGCTCAAAGGCATAGCCGAGGAGGAAATCCACCATGATGAACACGAGCGCTTCCTAATTTTGGAAGGCAGCTGTGACATAACCGTTGATGGGGAGGTGAATTCATTGAAGCCAGGAGATTTCTTTGCCATTCCGTTGCATAAGAACCATATGGTGAAGGTGACTTCAAAAGAGCCTTGTAAAGTGATTCTGCAGCGGTTGGCGGCTTAGTGCTTAATGATAATCGTTGATGAATAAGAAGTTTGTAGCTAACAAGATTGTAGATCCTTTATTAGAGGATTTAATAGTAAGCTTCTAAACTCGCCATTAATTACTTTTGATTTCTTCTTATCTAAAAAGGCCATCGTAGTATTTCTACGAAGGCCTTTTTAGCTTTAAGATTATACTTGTGTATAAATACTTAATAGTAAGTATTGAAGGTGAAGTATTGTTCTTTTAGTTTCGTGACGAATAAAATATAAAAACTATTCAAATCTATTTATTCTAAACAGTAAGATTAGATATAAAATAGTATCACTTTAGTAATCATCAAGGGTAAAAGCCCGGCTCTTTTACAATCATAAATGGCTATTAATCTTTCCTAAGTTTTTCTTCTTCCCGTTTCAGAAGCTGACTCTAAGAAGCTCTGCATGCTCCTTGCTTATATACTTGAAATATCAATAGAAAATTTTTTGATTAATATTTATGATTGTAGCTAATATGCTGAGCAATATACTCAGTTGGACCAATCATCACATCCAACACTTAACAAGAAAGGTAGAAATACTGAGTTCCTATAATGTATTGTTGCAATCACTTGTTGAGGCCGAACAAAAACGCTGTACCGCTGAACTGAAAGCAGTGCAGCTGGAGAAAGAATTGCAGATGCAACGCGAGAAGTTAGGGCGTGACCTTCATGATGGTTTTGGATCTCAACTCACTCACCTTATCTCCCGGCTGGAATTACTTGCCTACCACAAATTGCCTGATTCAAGTCAACTTCTACGTTTAAGTGAGTTCACCCGTGAAATGAATCACACCCTTCGTGAGACTATCTGGCTACTTGACCAGGAACAACTTACCGGAGAAGCATTAGCAGGCCGAATGCATGGGCTTCTATTAAAAGTTTGGGAAGATCGTGAATTACCAAATTTAGAATGGCAATTTCTTAATTCAAAAGTTAGATTATTGATGCAACCCTTAGTTGCGTTGCATTTATTACGAATTGTTCAAGAAGGTACTAATAATGCATTAAAATATTCAGGTGCGTCGCAGGTAAGTGTGACGTTAGAAATCACCCAAATGAATGCATTACTGACCATAATAGATAATGGTCAAGGCTTGCATATTGATTCTTATACAAACGGCTATGGGCTTAGAAACATGCAGAAGCGTGCCGAAGAAGTACAAGGCTCTTTCTGTTTAAATTCTAATGCTTCAGGTACCTGCATCAAGGTTGTTCTTCCTATAAGAACTTAAAAATACGTCATTTGCCGTATTTACAAGCTGCTTTTTACATTGTACCTTTCATCTATAAGTAAATTCAATTTATACATTGAATGCAAAAAATAACGGTCGGAATTGTAGAAGACAATGCCCAACTAGGCCAGGATATACGGGATAAGTTAGCCTTAAGCCAAGACTTAGAAGTGCTGTTTGAGGTACGAAATGGTAACCTTTTATTACAAACTTTAATGGAAGGTACTATACCAAAAGTAATACTAATGGACGTGCAAATGCCAGAGATGGATGGCATAAAAGCTACTTGGAAAGCTAAACAACAATATCCGGATCTGAAGATTGTAATATTAACAGTAATGGACGATGAGCAAAAGCTTTTTGAAGCGTTACAGGCAGGGGCTTCGGGTTATTTATTAAAAGATGCAAAACCGCACCAGTTACTCAATGCTATTGATAATGTTTTAGAAGGTGGTTTACCCCTTTCTCCTAGTCTGGCAAGTCAAGTTCTAAATTACTTAAAAGGAGTTAGATCTTTCCCAAAACCGCCTTTGCCAGGAGAAGAAAATTTAACAAAACGTGAACAGGAAATTTTAGAGTTGTTAATGCAAGGAATGGCTATAAAGCAAATTGCAGAAAAGTTATTTGTAGCTGATAGGACTGTACGAAAGCACTTAGAACATATTTTTGAAAAATTACAAGTGCATTCTTATAAAGAACTTGTAGCTAAATTAAATGGGCGACTTTAAAAACTGATAGTTATTTACATTAAAACAAATATTAAGCCGATAGTAAAAGTTATCAAAAAATACATGCTTATCTTTTGATTGTATAAAAGCTCAAAAAGAGAGTGCTTTTATAATAATAATTAAGATGATTTATAAATTCAAATAGCTTCGTTGTGAAAGTTCTGATTGAATTATTCGTTTAAAGATTAATTCCTAGGTTCTTTCAGATTTAAATTGCTTCATTTGGAAGGTAAAAATAAAAATTTTATATAAAGTAGAGTGAAAAAATAATCAATAAACAATCAAATGAAAAACACCTATGGAAACATTATTAAACAGTCAAGAAGCCGGGAATGGTAATAATAAAAATTCTGATTTATTTAGTATAGATTTTTGCACAGAGTTGGATTGGCCAGATCCAGTAAGATCTATGGAAATTGCACTAAATGAAAATCCGAATAATATACGACCTATTGTTCCTATGAGGGATATACCCTCTGATAAGCCTGAACAAATAGGCTTTTTAATAAGTCGATTGTGGAAGCCAGGAAGAACTCTCAGGATAGCTTTTATGGGCAACGTTGATTCTACTGTAAGACAGAAAATTGTAGAATATGCTTCTCAATGGTTGCAATTTATAAATTTGAAATTTGACTTTGTAGCTGGATCAGAAGGTGAGATTAGAATCTCTACTACGCCTGGTGGTTCTTGGTCATATGTTGGTACCGATGCACTAGCTATCGATGCTAATAGACCTACTATGAATTATGGTTGGTTAAGGCCGACCACAAGTGAAGAAGAGTTTAGTAGAGTGATTTTACATGAATTTGGTCATGCATTAGGTGCCATACACGAGCACATGCATCCAGATGCTGGTATTCCATGGGACCGGGAAGCAGTGTATGATTATTATAGAAGAACTAATGGTTGGTCTAGAGAAGATGTTGATAATAATATATTTAAAAAATATAACAGAGATCAATTAAACATGAGTTCTTATGACAAAAAATCAATAATGCATTATTCAGTTCCAAATGAGCTAACAATAGGAGATTATGAAGTTGGTTGGAATACAAAGCTTTCAGAAAATGATAAGCATTTTGCGAAGAAAGTTTACCCAGTAATGGCTGAAATGGAATCTGGTAATAAAGAAAAGGAGGAAGTAAAAGCATATTCATTTAGAAAACTCATGTAATTCACAGTAAATTATTGTACGATTTGATATCCCTTAATTAGAATATTAATTTATACAATTTGGCTGTAAAATTTCTAAAATTGAAGAATTATGTCTTGTCTACATTTTAACTTGAAAAAGTATTACTTTATAATTTTCGTAGTAATAATTTTACAGAATATAATTTCATGCGCAGGAGTAAAATTGTACAGTGATCCTAAAATGTCAAAAGCAACAGGTTTGAAATTTTATAATTCAAAACCATATTTGTTGGTTGAATATGATGTTGCAAGTGATAACAAAGTAAAAAGTACTGTAATCTATCTACCTGATTTAAAAGAACCCACTTATGCTAAAATTATTCGTGGTTTAGGGGCTAATGATTTTAAACTTGGCTTGGAGAATGGCTCAATAGCATCTTATGGGTTAACCACAGATACGAAAATTCCAGAAACAATTAGTTCAATAGCTGAATTGATTCCAGTACTTAGAACACCTGCTTCAAGTAGTACGCCAGCTCAAACCCAACCGCCACAAAGTACACCAAACAAAGATGCGGGTAAGCCAGAACATGGTTTTAGGCTTTTTGAAATCAATAATAAAGTAACACCTGCAACCTTAGTGGAAATTATAGTTCCTGAACTTCCAAAGAAAGGTAATTAATATTATAAAATAAGGTTGAAAACTGATTGCAAAAATTTAGCAAATACAACTAAGTTAGAATAAGTAATTTTTATAAAAAGATCATTCATAAAATAAAAGAAAAAGAATGGAAAAAGATGAAATATATAGGTCTGTTGGTGGTGTGCCCTTGATTCAGGCGGATGGTGAGGAAGCTTGGTTTTTTGGTTGGACTCCAAGGCAATCTTCAGTTGAAGCTTACATCAGGAGTAGAGAACTAAGAATGTTCAACCAAGTAGGAAAGAGACTTGCCGGAACAGGTTCAGGAAATACCGTTTTATTATATGAAGCTGTGCGTCAAGTTTGGGGCAAAGACCTCGATTTAGGGCCACAGCAAATTGGCGATTGTGTAAGTTGGGGATACGCTGGTTGCGTTGACATTATTGCTTGTTTGGAAGTTGTAGCTGGTGAAGCTGAACTACATTCATGGGATTTGCGCACTTGCACAGAAGCGATATATGCACTCAGCCGGGTAGAATACGGTGATTATGATGGTCGTATGTCAGATGGCTCATGGGGAGCATGGGCTACAGCAGCAGTACGGCAAGGTGGCACCCTTTCTAGGCAACGATTAGGTCCTTACGATCCTAAAAGGGCCAAAGCATGGGGTGCTTCAGGTTTGCCAGATGAATTAGAACCTGAAGCTCGTGAGCATATAATTCGAAGCGCAGCAATCATACTTACTTTTGAAGAAGCTCGAGACGCAATCGCCAATGGATATCCTATTGCTGTTTGTAGTGCACAAGGTTTTGAAATGGCCCGCGATAACGATGGATTTGCACAACCTTCCGGAACCTGGTATCACTGTATGAAATTTATAGGTTCCCGAGATGACCATCGGCCAGGTTTGCTCTGTATGAATAGTTGGGGAGATGTGCACACCGGACCTAAGGGACTATATGATATTCCAGCAGGTTCTTTCTGGGTAGATGCGGAAATATGTACGCGAATGTTCCAAAATAGGACAAATGGAGGGCCAGATAGTTTTGCGCTGTCTCAGTTTAATGGCTATCCACGCCGAATTGAAATGTTAAGTTCACTATTCCAATAATATGATTATCATTATTGCATTTAAAAGTTTTGCTTGATTGTCAAATGCTACTTTGAGCTAACTTCTTGAAAGCTTGTAATAAGCAGAAGATTGTAGCTCAAAGAATAGTCACATAAAGCTAAGTAGGTATTTGGTATAATGCTAGATACCCAAAGCTTAAAAGGAAGGCATCACATGGTCTATAATCCGAAGGCACTATAAGTTTCCATTTGTGAATCTCAGGTGCATGTTAAATATGGAAAGTAGGATAATACATCAACTAATTTAATGGTTCAAACCATGAGCTTGCGAATATTTTTAGAAAGGCAAAATGAGATTTAAAAGATAGCAAAAGTAAAGCTTATTTTGATAAGGAAACGTATAAAGTATTTACAAAAGATTATTATGATGATTTAGTATTATCAGGGAAAAACCAAGAAGAACTATTTGAATCATTTAATTTTAATGTAACTATAAAGCATACTAAACAACTACGGGATAAGCCATCAATATACCTTTACGCCTGAGTGGATCTTCTAACCAGAAGTTTAGCCATTCAAAACATATTTTCAGTTACTAATTTGGATCCTGTATTCTTGATTTTGGCAGACTTACAAGCAATTGCCGAACGCGGAGGGCAAATAGATGAATTGAAAATGGATAAGGATGGGAAATTTGCTCAATTAAAAGATTCTGAAAGAATAAATCTAATTAATCAAATTAAAAGCAAAACCCCTTAAACTATGAGCATGTTGTTCCTCAGTCCTGGTATGATGAAATGATGTCAATGGTTTGCGATTTGCATCATTTAATTTCAAACATTCCAGAATGCAATTAGTTTATACTTCATTATCCCTTCTTTTATTTCACTAATTTTGGAATTCTAACAAAAGGGAATTATGGCTATAGGGATGTAGAATTAATATTTGAACCTAGTTTTGGAAAGGCTGTAGTGGTAATAGTAACTTTAAATCTTTTGGTAAAGTATCCAGGTAAAATAGCTCTAAATATTAAGCTAGATAAAGTTAATTTTATAACTACTTTGCTTAAATGGCACAATATGTAAAATGTAACTGATGATGAAACACACCGGAATGTAGCCTTTCAGGAATTACAGGTAAAAAGAGATTCTATAATCGATTTTTATGAACTTAGTTCTACAATAGAATTTTTATGAAATTAAAAATAAAATATAAAACAATTATTTACGAACGAAATATTATTATTATGAAGTATAGCACAAATAAAACTTATTTAATTATAATATTGGCAGGATTTATAATTATGGCTAAACCAAATGTTTCAAAAGGCCAAACTACTGCCGGTGGCACTACTTCCGGAACTACTGCCGGTGGCACTACTTCCGGAACTACTGC